>NZ_JBFRJM010000030.1:0-45772 GCF_041468865.1 Vibrio sp. 10N.286.52.C3
TTTTTAGAGAACAGAGTCATTAACTTAAATAATGCATTCGGACGCGGGATGGAGCAGTTTGGTAGCTCGTCGGGCTCATAACCCGAAGGTCGTCGGTTCAAATCCGGCTCCCGCAACCACATTACAGTTAAGCGCTATCTGTTGCCCAAGGCAGTATGAGCAGCGAATAACTTATGCGATACTAGCTCAGTTGGTAGAGCGCAACCTTGCCAAGGTTGAGGTCATCGGTTCGAACCCGATGTATCGCTCCAGCTTTCTTCTAAAAAAGCTATTAAGACTCTTTAAACCACCGTGTTTTTCTTTAGATCACAGAGTTTAAAGGCGACCGCAAAGGTCACGCTCTTTCTTTAATGCTGCGAAGCATAATCCCCCAAAAAAGCAAATAATCCTCCATCATGGTGGATATTTTTTTGTCTTAAATTTTTCTTAGCAACTGAAATGCTAGTAAATATCAGGTCTCTGAAGCAGACACTTGAGGTTTTTCACATCTATAAACAGACTTATCCACAAAATGTTAGGTGTGGATAACTTGGTTGATAAAGTTGTTTCAGGCTTAATTCTTTACCTATCCCTAAAAGATCTTTCTTGTTTTCAATATATTAGATGAATTGCAGCGATCGTAACTTGTTGTTTTTTATCAAGTTGGATGCCTATCTTGGATTTAATAAAAGATCGTTAACTTGTTGTTTTTTGATCTTAATCATTTATCGGTACTGTGTTTAACTTTGCTCGGGTGTCGGAAGTTTACGAGAGTTCTGAATTTTTTCCACATTGTTAGAATTGAGAACAAGGTCAAACATTGTTCTAAAATTATGTGCAACGAGTTGTCTTAAATATTGGACTATCGATGTGGGTGTCGCTGTCAATCGTTGATACCAAAAGGGCTAGGCGTCTCTTGGTAGTCCTTTCTCTACTATACGTATCAGTCTGTGCTTTTTGGTGGAGATTTTGCTGTTACTTTTTTGCACACAGCTATTTTTCTGCGTAGAGCTATCTTCTTGCACACTGCTAGCGTTGGGTAACTGCTGTAGTTGTTTATTCAAAGCCCACTCAATATGCACATCAAGCATTTCGTTTTTGCCTTGATGAGACTCCAGGGTTTCAATAATGCGTTGTTGAAATGGTGCATTGCCCATCGCAACAAAGATATTGCGTAACCACTGGGTGTGGCCGATACGTCTGATTGCTGAGCCTTCCATTTTCTTTAGGAAGGTTGCTTCGTCCCAACTTGAAAGTGAAACCAGATCGGCTTCTTGGAAATCTTCTCTGCGGTGAAAGTCTGTTTGCTCTGTGAGTTCGGCATGACGATTCCACGGGCAAACTAACTGACAATCATCGCAACCGTAGATACGGTTACCAATGGCATCTCTATACTCTTCAGGGATCACACCATCATATTCAATGGTTAAGTACGAAATACATTTGCGCGCATCAACCACGCCATCAGCAATAATGGCACCCGTTGGGCAAGAAGTGATACATGCGGTGCATTTGCCGCACTCATCAACACTGGGTTCATCCGTGGGAAGAGGGATGTTAACTAACAGCTCCCCTAGAAAGAACCAAGAGCCAGCGTCTTTATCAAGAATTAATGAGTGTTTACCTGTCCAGCCCAACCCTGCTTTTTGAGCGAGTGGTCTTTCCAAAATGGGCGCTGAATCGACGAAAGGGCGTGAGTCTAAACCCTCGACCTCTTTTTCAATTCTTTGTCCTAGCTTTTTCAACTGGTTACGGAACAATTTGTGATAGTCGCGGCCTAAAGAATAGCGGCTGATGTAGCCTTGAGTGGTATCGCTTAGGTTAGAGGCGAACTGAGCTTCTGGTGGTAGGTAGTTCATTCGAGCGCTGATCACTCGAATTGTGCCTGGGTGAAGTTCATCAGGACGTGCACGCATCATCCCATGTCGAGCCATCCAATCCATTTCGCCGTGGTTGCCAGCATCTAGCCATGCTTGAAGAGGGGCTTCGTGTTCACTTAAATCAACATCGCAGATGCCAACTTTTTGAAAGCCCAGCTCTTTTCCCCAGATTTTAATTTTTTCAGCAAGATGGTCTAGATTCATGGCTTATTTCTTATTTTCTCTGTTTTACAATTAGAGATAAGGCTAATTAAAATTAGGTTCGGCAAAAATGGGGGCGGATCTTAACGGATCTTAGTGGTGTTGACCAGAACAGACGCGTTTTGAGCAGTATTTTTCATAGAACTTACACTTGAGTGCTTGTCTCCCAAAAGCATCACGGTTTACTATTCTTGTTCTTTTGATTTTTATATAGTCAACGATCGATTTTTAGAGAACGTATTCATGAGCACGAAACAATTTACTTTGAAAGATGAACAAGCAACGATTCAATTAGGAACGGAGCTTTCTAATCTTTGCTCACAGCAGACGACTATTTATCTGCATGGTGATCTTGGCGCAGGTAAAACGACTTTCAGTCGTGGCTTTGTAAAAGCACTTGGCCATCAAGGAAATGTAAAAAGCCCTACGTATACTCTAGTTGAACCTTATCAACTTGCCGACTGGCAGGTATATCACTTCGATCTTTATCGCTTAGCCGATCCTGAAGAATTAGAGTTCATGGGGATTCGTGATTACTTCACGCCAGATGCTATCTGTTTGGTTGAATGGCCTGAGAAAGGCTATGGGATGCTACCAGAAGCGGATTTGGATATTGATATTCGTTACCAAGACGATCACCGTATTGTTTCTTTAACCGCTAATAGTGAATACGGACAGCGCTTACTTAGTCAGTTGGAGTTATGTTGATTTCTAAACGCCTTTTTTCAACAGCGGCCATGATGGCTGCTGTTTTCTCTTTACTGTTTTCTTCGCTTGTTTCAGCAAACTCACTGAAAAGTTTGAGGGTTTGGCCTTCTCCAGAAGAAACTCGTGTGGTTATTGATTTAAAGTCAGAAGCGGACTTTAGCTATTTCACCCTGAGTAGCCCGAGTCGCTTAGTGGTTGATTTAAAAAATACCAGTCTTGCGACTAAGTTACCGGTCGAGGTGAAAGACAGCCCTGTTCTATCTAAGATTCGTAAGAGCTCACCGCCAGACAAAAGCACCTATCGCCTGGTTTTTGAGTTAAAGAAGTCGTCTAAAGCAGAGTTGTTTAAACTGAGCCCGACTCCGGGTGGTCAGTATGGACACCGCTTGGTGATCGATTTACCTCATGGTGCGGCAAGTAAAGCGACATCGACACCGAGTAAGCCAACGGTAAGTAAGAACATTAATCAGGTTAAGCGCCAGAAAGATATTCTAATTGTGATTGATCCTGGCCACGGTGGTGAAGACCCAGGTTCGATTGGTCCTACGCGTAAATACGAAAAAGACGCGACTCTGAGTATTTCTAAGAAGTTAGCAGCTCAACTGAATGCGGTCCCGGGGATCAAAACTCGTATGACTCGTAATGCTGATTACTTTGTGAACCTGAATCGACGTGTTGCGATTGCTCGAGAGAATGAAGCTCACCTGTTGATCTCTATTCACGCCGACGCCTTTACGACGCCTCAACCAAGAGGTGGTTCAGTGTTTGTATTGAACACTCGACGCGCAAATACAGAGATCTCTCGTTGGATTGAGAATAAAGAGAAACAGTCTGAATTGCTTGGTGGTAGCGGTGCAGCGTTCACAAGCAATATTGATGATAAGAACGTAAACCAAACCCTGCTTGATTTGCAGTTTAGCCACTCTCAAAAAGAGGGCTACAAACTGGCAACGGCAATTCTGTCTGAAATGGGTAAGGTTGCGAAACTGCACAATAGCAAGCCGATTAACACCAGCTTAGCAGTATTACGTTCACCACAGATCCCATCAGTACTGGTAGAGACAGGTTTTATTTCGAATCCGACGGAAGAGAAGCTTCTTTTCCAACGTTCGCACCAAGATAAATTGGCACGAGCAGTGACTAAAGCGGTGGTTAAGTATTTGAAGGCTAACCCGCCTGAAGGGATTATCTTGTCTAACGCAACGTCATCAACGGGCAGCGTGAGCCAACATAAAGTCTCTCGTGGTGAGTCTTTGTCTGTGATTGCGAGCAAGTATGGTACGTCGACACAGACGTTGATGAAGTTCAACAATCTGAAATCGAGCAGCCTAGCAATTGGCCAAGTACTTAAGATTCCAGGCAGTGCTTCAACTTCATCATCAAGCAGTGCGGTTAAAACGAAGACCATCACTCACACGGTTAAGTCTGGAGAGTACCTAGGTAAGATCGCCAGCCGCTATAAAGTGTCGGTGGCTGATATTAAACGTGAGAACCGTTTGAAATCAGAGACGGTGAGAGTAGGCCAAAAGTTACGTATTACGGTTGAAGTTAAAGATGTTCCTCTGCGCAAACACAAAGTTGCAAGAGGTGATTACCTTGGCAAGATAGCTTCGAAATACGGCGTGAGCGTCAACAGCATTCGCCAAGCGAATAAGTTAAAATCTGACAGCCTGGCTATCGGCCAAGTGTTGATTATTCCTCACAAGTAGCCTTGGGAATACTAAGCGGCTTCAGGTATATCAATGTTAAAAAAGAAGAACTAGTGCAAACGTAACAGCGTTTCCATCAATGGCAGTAAGGTAGCAATTAATATGACGATCAAAATACTGCCAGCTCGGTTAGCTAACCAAATCGCAGCGGGTGAGGTGGTAGAAAGACCCGCTTCTGTTGTAAAAGAGTTGGTTGAGAACAGTTTGGATTCGGGTGCCACTCGTATCGATATTGATATCGAGAAAGGTGGCGCCAAGATGATCCGCGTTCGTGACAATGGTAAGGGCATCGTAAAAGATGAGCTTGCCTTAGCACTGAGCCGCCATGCTACCTCCAAAATCCATACCCTTGATGACCTTGAGGCGATCGTCAGCCTTGGTTTTCGTGGTGAAGCGCTGGCGAGTATTAGCTCGGTTGCGCGCTTAACCATGACGTCACGCCCTGCCACTCAAGATCAAGCTTGGGCAGCACACAGTGAAGGTCGTGATATGCAGGTAAAACTGCAGCCAGCAGCACACCCAATTGGTACTTCGGTTGAGGTGTTGGATCTGTTCTTCAATACACCAGCGCGCCGCAAATTCTTACGCACCGAGAAGACTGAATTCACCCATATTGATGAGTTGCTCAAGCGTATTGCATTAAGTCGCTTTGATGTGACGATCAACCTTCGTCATAACGGCAAGATGATTCGTCAGTACCGCGCTGCCAAGACACAAGTTCAAGCAGAAAAGCGAATCGCTGCGGTATGTGGCAATCCTTTTGTTCGTCATATGCTTAAGATCGAACTTGAGCATCAAGGCCTAAAACTTCATGGCTGGATCACCACGCCAGAAGGAGCAAGACAACAAAGCGACCTGCAATACTGCTATGTGAATGGTCGTATGATGCGTGACAAGCTGATCAATCATGCGATTCGTCAAAGCTACGAAACCAGCCTGCGTCCAGACCAATTCGCGACGTATGTGTTGTTCATTGAACTCGACCCACATCAGGTGGACGTGAATGTCCACCCTGCAAAACATGAAGTGCGTTTTCATCAAGCGCGCCTTGTGCATGACTTTATTTACCAAGCATTGAGCGATGGTTTAGCGCAGAGCAAGCAGATCGATGCTGCACCAATCAATCAGTCGGCTTTTCATCAGTCAGAAGTGATTCATCATCAGCAAGATAGTACGAGCTCTGCAGTTGATGGTGTTGCAAGTTTCGCTGAGCCAGAAAGCGTAATGCCTAGCAGTTCGGATCAAACCCAAGTTTCGGATAGGGTGCGACACGCTATTGAGCAAACGCCTGCCTACCCGAGAAAAGCAGAATCAGAGCACGCTTTTGATAAGCCTCAACACAGCGTTAATGATGGTGGGCGACACTATGTTTCATCAATTAGCCCAAGCTCATCAACCAGTCCAAGTTCATTAGCTGGCCGAAGCTCGGCTACTAGTGACAGCAGTTTTACCGGTTCCTCTCGCCAAGAGTGGATAGAGTCTCGACCTGTTCCGAGAAAAGAGAAAGAGCCACACCAACATCATGGTGAACCCGCGCCATCTAAGCGAGAAGTGAAAGCCTATAAAGAGCTTCTGAAAACGCCAGATTTTGATGAGCAAGTTGTACAGCCTTCACTTTCTCAAGAGCATGTGGCACCAGTAGAAACCAGAGACAACTTAGAAAATAAAGAAAATAAAGAAGCTAAGCCTGCTCAACAGAATCCTGTTCATTTAAAGCCAAGAGCACCTGTAACGGACTTGGGCAAAGCGGTCTCGATTGTGGAACGTCAGTATCTGGTAATGGGCAATAAGAACGGCAGTGTGCTGGTTTCCTTGGCTAAGGCTGAGTTATTGCGTGTTGTTGGTCAGCTTGATACTCGAGGTGGTGCGTTAAAAAGCCAACCACTATTGGTGCCTTTATCGATTAAGCTGGGTAGTGAACTTGTCGAAGTTGCTAAGGCGCTGAGTCAAACTCTGGCATTACTGGGGATTGAGCTTAAGGCGCGAAACAGCGAGGCGGTAATGGTGATGGGCGTGCCTTCTCCTTTAAGGCAGCAAAACTTACAAATTTTGATCCCAGATCTGTTATCTTACGCGGCTTCAATAAATGCCCAGGGTGCAGTGAAGCAACCTAATGACATGTTGTCAGCTTTGGTTAACTGGATCGGGATTCAAACCGCACAAGTAAAAAGCGACTACACTTTATCTGAAGCGGTTCAACTAGTTGGGGAACTAGAACAACTTTGGCATGGTCTACTTCCATTAGATGATCCAGAGTTTGTTAATCCTATCGACTTTTCAGCGACTATAGCCGCGTTTACGGTTTAATTTTTTCGCGACGACCTTTGTCTTTTTAGCTGAATACGTCGCGACACAAAGCCCTTTGCTAAAAAGCGCTAAAACAGAGAAGCAAATACAAAATATCATGACTGAAAAATTACCTTTAGCGTTGTTTTTAATGGGCCCAACGGCGTCAGGAAAAACAGATTTAGCTATCCGCTTACGTCAGAAATACCCTGTAGAGATCATCAGCGTCGATTCGGCATTGATCTACAAAGACATGGATATTGGTACCGCTAAACCGGATGCGGAAGAGCTTGAGCTCGCGCCTCATCGCTTGATTGATATTTTGGATCCAAGCGAAGCGTATTCTGCGGCAGATTTTCGTCGTGATGCGATCAATGAAATGAATAAGATTGTAGCGGAAGGCAAAATCCCGTTACTTGTTGGTGGCACAATGCTGTACTACAAAGCATTGTTGGAAGGTTTATCGCCATTACCAGCCGCGGATCAAGAGATTCGTAAGCAGATTGAAGCGGAATCTATCGAACAAGGTTGGCAGGCATTGCACGATCAATTAAGAGAGATAGATCCCGTATCCGCTGAAAGAATACACCCAAATGATCCACAAAGGCTTTCAAGGGCATTGGAAGTTTACCGAATTTCGGGTAAAACATTAACAGAGCTAACTCAAACGAAAGGCGATAGCCTGCCATTTCGTGTAAAACAATTTGCAATAGCTCCCAAGGAAAGGACTGAACTCCATCGCCGCATTGAGCTGCGTTTCGAGAAGATGATAGAAGCTGGGTTTGAAGATGAAATGAAGGCGTTGTACGCCAGAGAAGATCTTCACCCTGAACTGCCATCGATCCGATGCGTTGGTTATAGGCAGATGTGGGATTATTTAGACGGTAATTGTGATTTAGACGAAGCGGTTTTCCGTGGTGTCTGTGCAACCCGTCAGTTGGCCAAGCGACAAATCACCTGGTTGCGCAGTTGGGAT
Source organism: Vibrio sp. 10N.286.52.C3 (assembly GCF_041468865.1). Taxonomy (NCBI): domain Bacteria; kingdom Pseudomonadati; phylum Pseudomonadota; class Gammaproteobacteria; order Vibrionales; family Vibrionaceae; genus Vibrio; species Vibrio sp. 10N.286.52.C3. The sequence continues at coordinate 7,740 of NZ_JBFRJM010000030.1, forward strand.
GATTTAACTTGGTTAGATAGCGAAAACATTGATCAAGCGTTAGAAACTCTTTCAGATGCAATAGCATCTGATTAGTATTGCTGTGTATAATGTGATCGCTTTTGCGTGAATATACTCTGGAAAGGATCCGTTATTGAGGCTTTTAAAAATCACAGCCTTTCAATAACAACGGAGTTTTTTTATTCATTTAGCTCAGATGCAAAGGCCGCACCTTTTTGTGCACCACTAGCTAAATAATTACAACAAAATACAAATAAGGAAAATAAAATGGCTAAGGGGCAATCGCTACAAGACCCATTCCTAAATGCACTCCGTCGTGAGCGCATTCCAGTCTCTATCTATCTTGTTAACGGCATTAAGCTGCAAGGTCAGATCGAGTCTTTCGATCAATTCGTGATCTTATTGAAGAACACAGTAAACCAAATGGTTTACAAGCATGCGATTTCTACTGTGGTACCTGCTCGCGCAGTTAGTCACCACAGCGGCGAGCAACGCACGCCATCTGATCGTCCAGAGAAGACTGAAGATTAATCGTTCAATTTGTACAGCTTGCGCTGTAATAAGGAGTTGGTTGCTTGTTTGACCGTTATGAATCCGGCGAGCGAGCCGTACTTGTTCATATCAACTTCACGCAAGAGGGAGAATGGGAAGATCTAAGCGAATGTGAAATGCTGGTCTCCTCAGCGGGGGTAGAAACGCTACAAGTGATTACTGGTAGCCGACAATCCCCACTCCCTAAATACTACGTTGGAGAAGGTAAAGCCCTAGAAATCGCACAAGCTGTTCAGCTGACCGGTGCTGAAATTGTGATTTTTAACCACTCCCTCTCTCCTGCCCAAGAGCGCAACCTCGAGCAATTGTGTAAATGTCGTGTGATTGATCGCACGGGTTTGATCTTAGATATTTTTGCACAACGTGCGCGAACTCATGAAGGTAAGCTACAAGTTGAGCTCGCTCAGCTTCGTCATATCTCTACCCGATTGATTCGTGGTTGGACTCACCTTGAAAGGCAGAAAGGTGGTATTGGTCTTCGTGGTCCAGGTGAAACTCAACTGGAAACCGATCGACGTTTGTTGCGTGACCGTATAAAGGCAATACTACGTCGTTTAGCGAAAGTTGCTAAACAGCGTGAACAAGGACGACGTGCTCGTAATCGAGCTGAAATCCCAACAATTTCTTTGGTTGGTTATACCAACGCAGGGAAATCAACACTTTTCAATCGCATCACAAGTGCTGGTGTTTATGCGGCAGACCAACTGTTTGCAACCCTAGACCCAACACTACGTAAGATTGATTTGGCAGATGTCGGGCCTGCAATTCTCGCAGATACCGTAGGTTTTATCCGTCATCTACCACACGACTTGGTCGCTGCGTTCAAGGCAACATTACAAGAGACGCAGGAAGCTGACATTTTGTTACATGTTGTTGATGCCAGTGATGACCGTTTTCGTGAGAACATTCAGGCTGTTCATGAAGTATTAGAAGAAATCGATGCTCATGAAGTGCCAACCCTTGTAGTCATGAACAAAATTGACTGCATGGAAGACCAAAAACCTCGAATTGAAAGAGACGAAGAGGGCGCACCTCGCGCTGTTTGGGTTTCTGCAATGGAAGGAGAAGGTATTGAGCTACTGTTTGAAGCTTTAACTGAGCGTTTAGCTAGCCAGATGGTTCAATTCCGGTTGTGTATTCCACATCAACATCAGGGTCGCATTCGCAGCTTATTCTTCGAGATGAAATGTATTCAACAGGAAGAGTATGATGAAAATGGTAACTTGTTGATAGATATCCGAATGCAACAAATAGATTGGTCTAAACTTGAAAAAAGAGAAGGGGCGCTCTTAGGTGACTTTATCGTTACCAAAGAGACTGCTACAGTATAACGTCATATCAAATGATGGAGCTTTCTAATGGCGTGGAATGAGCCTGGAAATAACAACAACGGCGATAATAACGGCCGCGATAATGACCCTTGGGGTAATAAAAATAATCGCGGCGGCCGAGATCAAGGACCGCCAGATCTAGACGAAGTGTTTAATAAACTAAGTCAAAAGTTAGGTGGCAAGTTTGGTAAAAAGGGTGGCAACGGTAACGGGCCATCTATTGGTGGTGGCGGTGCAATTGGCTTTGGTGTCATTGCCGTTATTGCTATTGCTATCTGGTTCTTCGCTGGTTTCTACACCGTTGGCGAAGCAGAAAGAGCAGTAGTACTTCGACTGGGTCAGTTCGACCGTATCGAAGAACCTGGTCTTAACTGGCACCCACGCTTCATCGATGAAATCAGTGATGAGCAACTAGTAAACGTTCAAGCGATTCGTTCTCTACGTGCTGCTGGCACGATGCTAACGAAAGATGAAAACGTTGTGACCGTTGAAATGGGTGTTCAATACCGTGTTTCTGACCCATACAAGTACTTGTATCGTGTAACGAATGCAGACGACAGTTTACGTCAAGCAACCGATTCCGCGCTTCGTGCGGTAATTGGTGACTCACTAATGGATAGTATCCTGACAAGTGGTCGTCAGCAGATTCGTCAAAGCACTCAAGAAACGTTGAACCGTATTATTGATAGCTACGATATGGGTATTCTGATTGTTGATGTGAACTTCCAGTCAGCACGTCCACCTGAGCAAGTGAAAGATGCATTTGATGATGCTATCGCGGCTCGTGAGGATGAAGAGCGTTTCGAGCGTGAAGCTGAAGCTTACCGAAATGACATTCTTCCAAAAGCAACAGGTCGTGCTGAGCGTTTGAAGAAAGAAGCGGTGGGTTACTCAGAGCGCACAGTTAATGGTGCTCTAGGTCAAGTTGCTCAATTCGAGAAACTGCTACCTGAATACCAAGCTGCTCCTGAAGTAACACGTAACCGTATGTACCTAGATACAATGGAAAAAGTGTACTCAAGCACATCGAAAGTCCTGATTGATTCTGAATCAAGCGGTAACTTGCTATACCTACCAATTGATAAGCTAGGCGCACAAGGTGGTTCTCAGTCGGGCTCTCGCCCTGCAAAAGCATCATCAACTTACGATCAAATTGAGTTAGAAACTCAAGCGGATCCAAAGCCTAGCACTCAAACTCGTTCAGACAGTTCACGCCAAGGGAGATACTAATAATGCGTAAATTAATGATCCCTGTATTAGTTGTGACGATTGCCCTTCTATTGATGTCAGTGTTTGTGATTCAAGAAGGTGAGCGTGGCATGGTAATTCGTTTTGGTCGAGTTCTCGATGACAACGGCGTATCACGAATCTATGAACCAGGTCTGCACTTTAAACTACCGATGTTTGATCGCGTAAAAGTACTTGATGCTCGTATTCAAACGATGGATGGCCGTTCTGACCGTTTCGTAACATCAGAGAAAAAAGACGTTCTAATTGATACTTACGCAAAATGGCGTATTGCTGATTTTGGACGTTTCTATCTGAGTACCGGTGGCGGTAATATCATGACGGCAGAAGCACTTCTTGAGCGTAAAGTGACAGATGTTCTTCGTTCTGAAATTGGTTCTCGTGAAATTAAGCAGATCGTGTCAGGCCCTCGTAACAAGGACATCCTGCCAGACTCTGCTGATAGCGAAGTCGTCACAACGGTAGCGGCTGCAGAAGCACTAGAAGTTGATGGCGAACGCGATAAGATCATGGAGAACGTTTTGTCTGGAACGGCAGAAAGTGCGATGGCTGATTTAGGTGTTGAAGTTGTTGATTTTCGTATGAAGAAGATTAACCTTCCTGACGAAATCAGTGAATCTATCTACCGCCGTATGCGTGCAGAACGTGAATCGGTTGCTCGTAGACACCGTTCTCAAGGTCGTGAGAAAGCGGAAGTTATCCGTGCTCAAGCTGAGCTAGAAGTGGCAACAGTTCTTGCTGAAGCTGACCGTACAGCTCGAATCACTCGTGGTGATGCGGATGCAGAAGCAGCGAAGATCTACTCTGATGCGTTCAGCAAAGATCCTGAGTTCTACGGCTTCATGCGTTCATTGCAAGCTTATGAGACATCATTTAGCGATAAGAGCGACATTCTAGTACTGGATCCGAAGACTGACTTCTTCCAATACATGAATCAAGCAAGCGGCGCTCCAGCAAAGTAAGCTGATGCGTTAGTAAATGCTTAGCTCAATAAGCAAAATACGTTAGAACTTAAAAGGCTCCCATAATGGGAGCCTTTTTGTTTTCTATTGTTTTCAGATCTACGATTGGGGGCGCAAGGGAAGGCGCTCAATAGCGTTCTACTTATAGAAACCTAAACCTAGCGGTAGGTCATGAAAGCGATAACCGCTCCAGCCACCACAAGACAACCGCCAATGCGGCGCAGTTGCGTGTCTGGTTGCTCGCTCAGTTGCGCGACCATGTTTCTCCAGCCATTGGGTGCAATCAAGGGGCCGAGCCCTTCCACAATAAGTACGAGCCCAATAGCGAGCCAAATTGATTGAGACATGGTTCTGCCTTTTGTCTGTAAAAAAGCAATGATATCAGTATCTTTACACATCTGCCCCCAGTTATGGCTGGTTTATTTTTGTACAGCGTTAACGTTTATGAACAAAAAGTGACTGCAAGAAGTGTGATTCAGTGCTAGAATCCATTTTTAATTAGCAACAGAAATTGGAAAGATGGGAAATAACGTAGTCGTTCTAGGCACCCAATGGGGTGATGAAGGTAAAGGTAAAATCGTTGACCTTTTAACTGAAGATGCAAAATACGTGGTTCGCTACCAAGGCGGTCACAATGCAGGTCACACACTTGTAATTGACGGTGAAAAAACCGTTCTTCACTTAATTCCATCAGGCATCCTACGTAATAACGTTAAATGTGTTATTGGTAACGGTGTAGTATTATCGCCTGACGCACTTCTAAAAGAAATGAAGCCTCTTGAAGATCGCGGTATTCCAGTACGTGAACGTCTTTTCATCTCTGAAGCTTGTCCTCTAATTCTTCCGTACCACATTGCAATCGACAACGCGCGTGAAATCGCTCGTGGCGCTAAAGCTATCGGTACAACGGGTCGTGGTATCGGTCCTGCTTATGAAGATAAAGTTGCTCGTCGCGGTCTACGCGTTGGTGACCTTTTCGATAAAGAAGCATTTGCTGAGAAGCTAAAAGAAGTGATGGAATTCCACAACTTCCAACTAGAGCACTTCTACAAAGCTGAAACAGTAAGCTACGAAGAAGTTCTTGAGCAAGCGATGAGCTACGCAGATATGTTAACTGCGATGGTTATCGACGTAACTGACGAACTAGACGCAGCACGTAAGCGCGGCGACAAGATCATGTTCGAAGGTGCTCAAGGTACGCTACTAGATATCGACCACGGTACTTACCCATACGTAACGTCTTCTAACACGACTGCTGGTGGTGTTGCTGCAGGTTCTGGTTTCGGTCCTCGTCACATCGGTTACATCCTTGGTATTACTAAGGCTTACTGTACTCGTGTTGGTTCAGGTCCATTCCCTACTGAGCTATACGATGGCCTTGAGAAGCAAGACCCAGTTGGTAAACACCTAGGCGATGTTGGTCACGAGTTTGGCGCAACAACTGGTCGTCTACGTCGTACTGGTTGGTTCGATGCTGTTGCTATGCGTCGTGCAATCCAAATCAACTCTCTATCTGGTATGTGTCTAACTAAACTAGACGTTCTAGATGGCCTAGAAGAACTAAAAATCTGTACTGGTTACAAGATGAAAGATGGTTCTATCCTAGAAGTTTCTCCAATGGCTGCTGAGTCATTCGAAGAAGCGACGCCAATCTACGAAACAATGCCTGGTTGGTCTGAAAACACATTTGGTGCTAAATCTATCGACGCGCTTCCACAAGCTGCTCTAGATTACATCAAGCGTATCGAAGACCTAACTGGCGTTCCAATTGATATCGTATCAACTGGCCCAGATCGTAACGAAACTATCATCAAGGTTCACCCATACGGCGCATAATGCCTGCTGAGTGATTACCAGGCACGAACAGTGCTTTGATAATAAAATAGTTTTCTAAAAGCCGACTTTATTAAGTCGGCTTTTTAATACCTGCAATTTAGCCGTTCACTCTTTGATGGTGATCTTTTAAGCGTCATCAGGCAAAATATTGCCCATTAGCGGCAAGTTTTGTCTAAAGCCGTCGGGGTTATTGCCGATACAGATATCATGGAAAGTGAAGTTCACCCTGTTTTGTGCGTGTAGAAATCCTCTGCATTCCTCAATAGATAACTTTAGCGACAGATAATAGAGTGCAGGTATGAAGCTACGAATTGTGGCAGCTTCATTAATAATGGCGCTGAGCTCACCCTTGAGTCATGCTAATTTGGCTGATGTGGGAGAGCCCGTTCCAATATATACAGAAGCTGGACTGATTAATTTAATCGAAAATAATCAACATCTAGAGCGAGTGAAAGCTGATAAGTGCCAGTTAGTTGAAGATATCGTTGCTCGTGCAACGCGTATTAGCTTGCCTTCTTATGAGTTTTTATACGGTGATATGTTGGCTTGGGGTGTGTGTGTTCCACAAGATGTAGAGCTTGGCCTTTACTATATGGAAAACGCGGCACATCAAGGTTTACCCGCTGCATTAGAGCAGTTAGGTCGTTATTACTCTCGTGGTACTTTGGTACAACAAGATCAAGAGCGTGCGATTCCGTATCTACGTGAAGCGGCCTCTATGGGCAACTTAAGTGCGAGCATTCACTTAGCGGAACTCTTGTTACGTGACTACGGTAGCCCATTGGATTATGAAGATGCTTACCGTTGGTTGTATAACTCGGTAACCGCAGATCAAAGACAACACAGACGTATCACTGTGCTTCGTAGCGGTCTGGAACAGAGAATGCCAGACAATATTATTGCTCGAGCAAAACGTCGAGACGTATTCTGGTAAGACAGATTATTGAATGAGCAATGATGATTAATGACTGCACTCGTTAATCATCTAAAAAACTCGTATTAAAAAGGCCTCGCTGAGATTCATCAACGAGGCCTTTTTTGATCTGAACGGAAAACCGTTTATCTAATTCGGTAGCGTTATTGAACCACCTCACCAGACTCAATCACCGTTTCACGAACAACCTTGGTGAAATCGAGTGCTTCTTGACGAATCTTATCTTCGTCTACCGTTAGCATGTCGCGATCTTGCATGATGATCTTGCCATCAACGATGGAGTGACGAACATTGCCTGAGTTAGCTGAGTACACCAGTGCTGAGTATGGGTTGTAGACTGGAACCATGTTTGGCGCCTTAGTATCGATCACTATGATGTCAGCCAGTTTGCCTGCTTCAAGAGAGCCGATCTTATCTTCCATGTGCAGCGCTTTTGCTGCACCCATTGTCGCCATGTCGATCACTTTGATCGGCGGCATCGCAGCACGATCTTTGTTAACTAGCTTGTGAACTTTAGCGACTTGGTTGAACTCATCAATGGTGCTCAGTGTGTTACCAGACATTGGGCCATCAGTACCTAAACCGATACGCACGTTCTCGTCATACATCTTAAGGGCAGGTGATACACCTTTTGCTGACTTGATGTTAGCACTCATGTTATGAGCCACGCCCATATCCGATTTCTTCACCAGTTCGATATCATGTTCGTCAACGAGGATCATGTGTGCACCCACCAAGTTCTTGTTGAGTGCGCCAATGCTGTCCATGTATTGAACCGGGGACAATCCATCAGAACGCTCTGCGATTTTCTCTTCTTCACGGTGTGATTCTGCAAGGTGAATCATTACTGGAACATCTAATTCTAGGGATAGTTTAGATATTTTCTGTAGGATCTCTGTGGTGTTGGTGTAAGGCGCATGTGGGGCAAACGCTGGTGTGATGCGTGGGTGATCTTTGTATTCTTCAATGAAGTTCAACGCGTACTTAATGCCTTCTTCTGCGTTGGCCGCGTCGGCGACTGGGAACTTAATCACCGTTTCACCTAGGATGGCACGCATACCGATCTTATCGACGGTTTTTGCGACTTCATCTTCGAAGTAGTACATGTCGGCGTAAGTGGTCACACCGCCTTTCACCATTTCAACGTTACCTAGGTTGGCACCAATGCGTACCATGTCTCGCGATACTAGCTTCTTCTCTAGCGGGAAGATGTAGCGGTGTAGGCGATCTGGCACATCATCGGCCAACGAACGAAAAACTGTCATTGATACATGAGTATGAGTATTGATGAGACCCGGCATAACGATATCGCCATCAACGTCTAACACTTGCTTAGCTTGGTACTGCTTTTCTAGTGAAGCATCACCAACCGCAATGATTTTGTTGTCTTTGACCACAACAGTACCGCTTTCATAAACCGTTTTGTCTTGGTTCATGGTTAGAACCATCGCATCGGTAATCATCAGGTCAGCCTTTTCCATTGCCGAACTTGCGAATGGGAACAGCGCTAGGCTCGCCATAGCTGAAGCCAATAAAGTGCGTTTTAGTTTCATATCATACCCAGAACAGGAGTTGGTAAAGTGCGTGGATAATAGTGTATTTCATTCATGGCGCAAACGTTTGTTTTATCGTTTGCTTGAAATTTTGATGATAATCCACGTCTATGAAGCGATGTTTCACAAAGTGAAGATATGTATCAATCTGAGGTTATTTGAGTGTTTTCTAAAGCATATCTGTAGCTTACCCCTAGCATCAGATATACTAGGGGTATATACCTTCCTTGCTTAAGCAGGCCCGCCTATGTCAAAAAACACACCAACGTCAGAAAACACGACAGCGACAACCACTGTTGATCCTTTTGCCGACCGAGAGTCGAAAAATTACGATAACCCAGTACCAAGCCGAGAGTTCATTATTTCGTTTCTAACAGACGCGAATATTCCGATGAACCGCAACGATCTATTCGAAGCTTTGGGTCTTGCTGGAGAGGAACAATATGAAGGGCTGCGTCGTCGTTTGCGTGCAATGGAGCGTGATGGACAGCTTATCTTTACTCGTCGTCAGTGCTACGCATTGCCTGAGAAGATGGAACTGATCAAAGGCTATGTGATTGGTCATAAAGACGGTCATGGTTGGGTTCGCCCAGACGGCAGTGTGGGTAAAGACAATGATATCGTGCTGCCGCATCATCAGATGAAAACCATCATGCACGGTGATTACGTATTGGTTCAGCCTACTGACAACAGTAAGCGTGGCCGTCGTGAAGGTCGCTTGGTTCGTGTGCTTGAAGAGCGTAAAACGCCACTTGTTGGTCGCTTCTTCCTAGAGTACGGCCATTCTTACGTTGTTGCTGATGATTCGCGTATTAGTCACGACATCCAGATCCCTACTGAGCATAAAGGCGGTGCTCGAATGGGTAATGTGGTTGTGATTGAAATTACGGATCGCGGTGGTCGTTCTCGTAACATGATGGGGAAAGTAACCGAAGTTCTTGGTGAAAACATGGCGCCGGGTATGGAAACGCAGATTGCGATCCGTACTCACCAGATCCCACAAGAGTGGCCTGAAGCGGTAGATAAGCAAATCGAAAACCTAGGTGAGCATGTTCCTGAAGAAGCAAAAGAAGGACGTGTAGACCTGCGTAAACTGCCATTGGTTACCATTGATGGTGAAGATGCGCGTGACTTCGATGATGCGGTTTACTGTGAAGCGAAGAAAGGCGGCGGCTGGCGCCTGTGGGTAGCGATTGCTGACGTAAGTTACTACGTTCGCCCAGATACAGCGCTAGACAAAGAAGCGATTAACCGTGGTAACTCGGTATACTTCCCGTCACAAGTCGTGCCAATGCTGCCAGAAGTGCTTTCAAATGGTTTGTGTTCATTGAACCCTCAGGTAGACCGTTTATGTATGGTGTGTGAGATGACTATCTCAGACAAAGGTAAACTGTCAGGCTACAAGCACTACGAAGCGGTAATGAATTCTCATGCTCGTCTTACTTATAACAAAGTAGGCGCGATCTTAGATGGCAATGAAGAATTACGTGAGCGTTACGAACCTGAAGTACCACATCTTGAAGAGCTTCATAAGATGTATAAGGTGCTTAAGAAAACGCGTGACGAACGTGGTGCGATTGAATTTGAAACGGTAGAAACTAAGTTTATCTTCAATGCGGATCGTAAGATTGACCGTATTGAGCCAGTAATTCGTAACGATGCACACAAGATCATCGAAGAATGTATGATTCTTGCGAATATCGCATCGGCATCTTACGTAGAAAAAGCGAAAGAGCCTGCGCTGTACCGTGTTCACGAAACTCCGGGCGAAGAGCGCTTAATGGGCTTCAAGAGCTTTTTAAGTGAATTAGGTTTAACACTGGAAGGTGGTCTGTCGCCATCACCAGTAGACTATGCACAACTGATGCAACAGATTAATGAACGTGAAGATCGTGAATTAATCCAAACTATGCTGCTACGCTCAATGAAGCAAGCGGTATACAACGCGGATAACGCGGGTCACTTTGGTTTAGCTCTTAAACGCTATGCTCACTTTACCTCGCCAATTCGTCGTTACCCAGATTTGCTATTGCACCGTGCGATTAAGTACCTTATTGCGAAAGAAGAAGGTCGTAACAGCGAACGTTGGACGCCAACTGGTGGTTACCACTACACTTTCGATGATATGGACTTCTACGGCGAGCAGTGTTCAATGACTGAACGTCGTGCTGATGACGCAACGCGTGAAGTAAACGACTGGTTGAAGTGTGAATACATGCAAGACCATGTCGGTGAGGTGATGGATGGTGTGATTGCCAACGTGACTGGTTTTGGCTTCTTTGTTCGTCTAACTGAACTGCACATTGATGGCTTGGTACACATCTCAGCGCTAGCGAATGATTACTACCAATTTGATGCTGTTGGTCAGCGTCTAGTGGGTGAAAGCTCAGGTAATATCTACCGCTTGGGTGATTCGGTTAAAGTGAAGGTTTCTGCGGTTAATTTAGAAACTCGCCAAATCGACTTTGACTTAGAAGACACTGATCGTCAGCCGCGTGGCAAAGGCAAAACAGCCAAGAAGCGTGCAGCAGAAGCGATGAAAAAGGCGAAAAGCAAGAAGCGCTTAGCAGTGAAGAGTAATAAGCCAGGTGTATCAGCGAAGCCTATGGTTGAGCCAACTAAGCGACCTGACGGAAGCAGCGAAGGCCCTGCTAAGAAGAAAAAGCCAGCGAATAAAACCGGTGCTGCTAAAGCTCGCGCTAAGAAAAAGCGTGCTGCAAGCCGTAAGCCAAAGGCTGATAACTCTTAAGACTGATAGATCTTAAGGCTAAATAAGGCGCTCTGCTAATCAGGTTTAGCGCCTACTGATTTAGTGTGAAATGACTTTAATGCGAGAGTATCAGGCACAAGACGCATACTCTCGAAATGAACAACACAGAGAGGGATGCATCGGCATTGATGTCATTCATCTCTGAGCAATAAGAGTAAGTTGAGACAATGAGTAACGAATTTATTTACGGTATTCACGCGGTGAAAGCCGTACTAGAAAAAGATCCTGCACGTTTTATCGAAGCGTATGTATTGAAAGGTCGCCAAGACGAGCGTCTTCTTCCATTACTGAACCAACTGCAACAGTTTGGTGTGTCGATTCAACAGATGGGTCGTAAGCCGTTGGATGAAAAAGCACAAGGTGCGAATCACCAAGGTCTTATTGCTAAGGTGAAGCCTGCTAAGCAGCTTAATGAAACTCACCTAGACGATATCCTAGCGCAGCACGAACAGCCTTTGCTGTTAGTTCTAGACGGCGTAACAGACCCTCATAACCTAGGCGCTTGTCTACGTAACGCGGATGCCGCAGGTGTCGCTGCTGTTATCGTACCTAAAGATCGCTCTTCGCCGTTAACAGCAACGGTAAGCAAGGTTGCATGTGGCGCAGCTGAAACGGTTCCTCTCGTGCGCGTAACCAACCTAGCTCGCACAATGCGTGCACTGCAAGAGCAGGGCGTATGGTTTGTGGGTACGGCAGGTGAAGCAACGCATGATATCTATCAAGCGAAGCTAACGGGTCCTCTTGCGGTAGTTATGGGTGCAGAAGGTGACGGTATGCGTCGTTTAACTCGTGAAACTTGCGATGATCTGATTAAGATTCCAATGGCAGGTAGCGTATCGAGCTTAAATGTTTCTGTGGCGTCGGGTATTTGCCTGTTCGAAGCGGTAAGACAGCGTTTAGCTCAGTAATGCGTTAACGCTGCTTTAAGTCTATGAATTTATTAGCGCTCACCACTTGCTGGTGGGCGTTTCTTTTTAGGCTGTTATAGCAAAATCCATCGGTTTGTCGGATGGCTAGATGGCGACAGAAAAACTGTTTCATTATTCACCAAATAGCGCTTGCCAATACCGGGTTCTTTCTATAACATTTGCCGTCCTTAAAACTCGGTCATTTATCTTTAGTTCCTTGCTTCCTCTGGACGACCGGGCCACTCGTGGAAGCTAATAATCCGTAAGGAGCAACCAAATGCGTCATTACGAAATCGTATTCATGGTTCACCCTGATCAAAGCGAGCAAGTTGCTGGCATGATCGAGCGTTACACTGGTTCTATCACTGAAGCTGGCGGTACTATCCACCGTCTAGAAGACTGGGGTCGTCGTCAAATGGCTTACCCAATCAACAAGCTTCACAAAGCTCACTACGTTCTTATGAACGTTGAAGCTGGTCAAGAAGTGATTGACGAGCTAGAAACTGCTTTCCGTTTCAACGATGCAGTTCTACGTAACATGATCATGCGCACTAAAGGCGCTGTGACTGAGCAATCTATTATGCTTAAGCAAAAAGAAGAGCGTGCAGAGCGTGCTCCTCGTCGCGAAGAGCGTACAGAAGCTAAACCAGAAGCAGCTGCTGAGTAATTCTTTTTTGGCTTAACGCCTTAAAAAATTCTCAACTTGTTTTAGGTCATTGATAGTTATTTCGATAATTGTGAAAGACCGCTTTACTAAATTTAAGATCAGGAGATAGCCCATGGCTCGTTTCTTCCGTCGTCGTAAATTCTGCCGTTTCACTGCAGAAGGCGTACAAGAGATTGACTACAAAGACGTAGCAACTCTTAAAAACTACATCACTGAAGCTGGTAAAATCGTACCTAGCCGTATCACTGGTACAAGCGCTAAGTACCAGCGTCAACTAGCTCGCGCTATCAAGCGTTCTCGTTACCTAGCTCTACTACCGTACACTGACAAGCATCAGTAATCGGTAATAGTTAATAATAGTTTAAGAGGACTAAGATAATGCAAGTTATTCTACTTGATAAGATCGGTAACCTAGGTGGCCTTGGCGACCAAGTAAACGTTAAATCTGGTTACGCTCGTAACTTCCTTATCCCACAGGGTAAAGCAGTTATGGCAACTAAAGACAACGTTGCTATGTTCGAAACTCGTCGTGCTGAACTAGAAGCTAAAGTTGCTGAGCAACTAGCTGCTGCTGAAGCTCGTGCAGAGAGCGTTAACACTCTAGAAGGCGTTACAATCGCTTCTAAAGCTGGTGACGAAGGTAAACTATTCGGTTCTATCGGTACTCGTGACATCGCTGACGCTATTACAGCGGCAGGTGTTGCAGTAGCTAAGAGCGAAGTACGCCTACCTGAAGGCGCTCTACGTAACATCGGCGAATTCGAAGTAAGCATCCAACTTCACTCTGAAGTTTTTGCTACTGCGAAAATCGCTATCGTTGCAGCTGAGTAATTTCAGTACCAAGACGAATTCTTTCTTTTGAAAGTTTTAAACACCAGCTTCGGCTGGTGTTTTTTTATGTCTGGAATATAGGAAAGTACAAGGAAGGGCTACAGTAGGTAAAAAGCTTACGGTGATCCATAAGCTGTTATTGCTGAACAAGTTGTTCTCAAGGTTAGAGGTGGCCTAAGATTAGAACTGGAAGAGCAAGTTGATCGATAGAACAGAGTCTTGTTTGCTTAAGCCTTCAGGCACTTTATCGTGGTACTGGCGAGAGTGAGCGATCTTCAGCGCGATATTGTCAGTAATATCGTTGATGGCTTCTAACTCAGTATCAAACTTTAGGTTACTGTGACCAGAGACAAGCGTCACGTCTGCCTTGAGCTGCAAATTCTTCAACACCTGCCATGACGTATTCACGTTGCCACGGAAAATTGCCTCTTCAACAATCTCTGGGAAGATGATGTCATCATCATCAATCTCATCAAGGTTCGGTTCTTGGTAACGAAAACCCGGTCCCACCTCAATTTCCAACACAAACTCTTCGGTATTCGAAAATTGGTAACCCAGACCACTCGAAATTGTGTAGTCCTTAAAGTAAGCACTGTATCTCGAGTCGACTCCTTTGAAACTGCCGTAAAGGTAGGTTTTAGGGCTTAACTTGTAGTCACTCTGAGCTGAGTAAGTCGATTGCCTTTTATCTTCTTCGCCATCTTTGTAGAGGTTGTAGTATTTCCATTCGCCACTGGTTCTATGACGACCAGCTGTATACTCACCGTTCAGGCGTGCGTTAAGCGATCGTGAATCCGAATTACCAGTATGCGACTGATATCCAAATTCGACCTCAGTCTTTAGTGGGTTAGGCAGTTCTGTATCAGCCGTATCACTTGGTGCGATATCCAACTCTTTTTCTTCAGGTGTCGGTGCAACGACGATCGGCTCAGAAGTAGGTTCTGAAACTACTATAGAGTCGAGGATTGCATCAACAGAGGTATTAGCATCAACAGAGGCTTTAGTATCATCAGCTAAGGCCATCGGAGCGCTCAGGAGACCGATGCTTAGAAGACTAGAGCTTAGAAGACCAGTGCTCAGAGCCAATAATTTGGACACGCATACCTCTAGTTATACAGTGAGTGAATGGCAGGATCGTAATGCTACCTTTGGTTAATTCCGTCAGCAATAGGTAAATTCTTCCTGAAGAATAAAACAAACTCATAGGATCGGATTACAAACGGATGTTCTTGGGTATAATGAACGATCATTATTAGTTATTGAGTGTAGTCATAGTGGATACCAAAAGTCAGAAATCAGCCAACGATCAGGTGGACGCCATCAAGGTCCCACCACATTCATTAGAAGCTGAGCAATCTGTTATTGGCGGTTTGTTATTAGATAACGAACGCTGGGATACAGTTGCCGAAAAGGTTGTGGCCAAAGACTTTTATAGCCGTCCTCACCGTCTGATCTTTGAAGCGGTAAAGGATATCCTTGAAGAAAGTTCTCCTCTGGATCTTATTACACTCTCTGAACATTTAGAGCTGCGTGAGCAACTTGAAGAAGTGGGTGGCTTTGCTTACCTTGCTGACTTAGCGAAAAACACACCAAGTGCCGCAAACATCAATGCGTATGCGGATATCGTAGCGCAACGTGCACTTGTTCGTAGCCTGATTGGTGTCGCGAATGAGATTGCTGATTCTGGTTATGACCCTCAAGGTCGTACTTCGGAAGAGCTGGTTGATCTTGCTGAAAGTAAAGTCTTCGCGATTGCCGAAGGCCGTGCAAGTGAAAACGAAGGTCCACAAAACGTTGATAGCATTCTAGAGAAGACGCTAGAACGTATCGAGATCCTATACAAAACGCCGCAAGATGGTGTGACAGGTGTCGATACTGGCTTCAACGACCTCAACAAGAAAACAGCAGGTCTACAAGGCTCTGACTTAATTATTGTTGCTGCTCGTCCATCGATGGGTAAAACCACATTTGCGATGAACTTGTGTGAAAACGCGGCGATGAAGCAAGACAAACCGGTTTTAATCTTCTCGCTAGAGATGCCAGCCGAACAGCTGATGATGCGTATGCTTGCGTCACTTTCTCGCGTAGACCAAACCAAGATTCGTACTGGTCAGCTAGATGATGAAGATTGGGCTCGTATCTCGTCGAGTATGGGTATTCTTATGGATAAGAAGAATATGTATATCGATGACAGCTCGGGTCTAACGCCAACAGAAGTGCGTTCTCGTGCTCGACGTATCGCTCGTGAACACGATGGTATCTCTATGATCATGATAGATTACCTTCAATTAATGCGTGTACCTTCGTTATCTGATAACCGTACTCTTGAAATCGCCGAGATTTCTCGCTCATTGAAAGCGTTAGCAAAAGAGCTCAACGTTCCGGTTGTGGCACTTTCTCAGCTTAACCGTTCCCTAGAGCAACGTGCTGATAAGCGCCCAGTAAACTCGGATTTGCGTGAATCAGGTTCGATTGAGCAAGATGCCGATTTGATCATGTTCATCTATCGTGATGAGGTTTATAACCCAGATAGTTCCTTGAAAGGCATTGCTGAGATCATCCTTGGTAAGCAACGTAACGGTCCGATCGGTTCTGTTCGTCTTACGTTCCAAGGCCAACACTCCCGATTTGATAACTATGCAGGCCCTGCATTTGATGATGAGTAATCGCTAATGACTTACATGAAAGCGGCGACGGCGAGCATTGACTTAAACGCGCTCGAACATAACCTGAACCAGATAAAGTCGAAGGCTCCTCAGTGCAAGGTCATGTCTGTTGTGAAAGCCAATGGCTACGGACACGGCTTACTGCATATAGCCAAGCATTCAAAAAGTTCAGATGCTTTTGGTGTGGCGCGTATTGAAGAAGCGTTACAACTTCGTGCTGGTGGCATTGTTAAACCTATTTTGTTGCTGGAAGGATTTTACTCTTCGGGCGATTTGCCAATCTTGGTGACCAATAACATTCAAACGGTGGTGCATTGTGAAGAGCAATTAAGCGCGCTAGAGAATGCGGATTTGGAAACACCCGTTGTGGTATGGCTAAAAGTCGACAGTGGTATGCACCGATTAGGTGTTCGCCCTGAGCAATACCAAAACTTTGTTGAGCGTTTGCATCAATGTGCGAATGTTGCCAAACCTCTACGTTACATGAGCCACTTCGGTTGTGCTGATGAACTGGATAGAGCAACCACCGTTGAACAGACAGAGCTTTTCTTGTCGCTTACTGAAGGTTGTGAAGGGGAGCGTTCACTTGCTGCCTCTGCGGGTTTACTCGCTTGGCCAGACAGCCACCTTGATTGGGTTCGTCCGGGAATCATATCTTACGGTGTCTCTCCGTTTGTTGATAAATCAGCGCAAGAGCTTGGATTTTTGCCTGTGATGACCCTGACCTCACACCTAATTGCCGTTCGCGATGTGAAAGCCGGTGAAAGTGTGGGTTATGGCGGAAACTGGACCAGTGAACGTGATACCAAGGTTGGTGTTATCGCGATTGGTTACGGTGATGGTTATCCTCGTACTGCACCTAACGGTACTCCAGTGTTCGTTAACGGTCGAAAAGTACCGATCGCAGGACGTGTATCAATGGACATGCTAACGGTTGATCTAGGCCCTGATGCGGCAGATAAAGTCGGCGATGAAGCGACTCTGTGGGGTAAAGATTTACCTTCAGAAGAAGTGGCTGAACATATCGGCACTATCGCTTACGAGTTAGTCACTAAGCTGACTTCGCGTGTTGCGATGGAATATGTGAAGTAATCATGGATCTTGATAAGTAAATTATGTTCAAGCGAACGACTCGAAGCTGGCTAATGTCTGCAATGACATTACTCGGTGTCAGCTTTTCTTCTTCCGCTGTGAGTGAAGAAAAAGATTCAGCCTTTGTTCCTTTCTACTTCAGCACCGAAACCATGGGTAACACCTTTGGGGTTGCGGGTGTCGCAAAGGGTGTTTGGCAACCTCAAGCCGCTCTGTTTGGTATGGCACTCTATTCAGACAAAGACAGTTACGTCGGTTTTCTATCGGCTTTTAACTATGCCTTGTCTGAGAACGTATTGTTTAGCACTCAGATGTATCAAGCGCGCTTCAACGACAACCCGTATTACATTGGTTCTCAAGGCGATAATGATTCATCTATCGATGACAAAACCATTGCTGATGGCTTAGAGCAAAACTATCAGTTTGAGTTTAAGTATTTGCTACCTTGGGGCAACGTTGCAGAACACGGTTTACTCGGTGCTTTTCAGCCAATCAAAGATGTGAGCTTTGCTTCGCCAATCGAATCGGGTGTCAGTTCGATTCTATTTACGCCTTTTTATACTGCTCGTGAGTTGGAAGGTTTAAATAATACCGAGGAGGCAACAGGCTTTAGTTTGGCGTTTGATTGGGATAACCGTGATAGCACACGCAACCCGACCAGAGGTTCTCACACTAACCTTGAGTTCACCACTGGCGCAGAGAGTTGGTCTAACGATGACTTGTGGCTTAAGTGGACCTTCCAAAATAGCCAGTACTTTGCTTTAGGTCCTTTAGGGGACTTATTCGATCAACAAGTTTTAGCATTTGATTTCTATACCGCTGACACGCCAACGTGGGATAACTGCTCTGGGCAAGATTGTGCTCGCCCACCAGAAACGGAGCAAGCTCGATTGGGTGGCTTGTATCGTTTACGAGGTTATACCGGAGGTCGTTATCACGGTCGCTCTGCAGTTCATTATTCTGCTGAGTACCGAGTACTTCCTGACTGGCAACCACTTGGCGATATCCCACTGATAAACTACTACGATTTGCCTTGGTGGCAATGGGTAGCGTTTGCTGAATTAGGGCGCGTTGCCGATGAGTACGACATCAAAACACTGCACTCGGACATGAAATGGAGCTTAGGTGGCGCGGTGCGTTTCCAAGTGGAAGGTATTGTTGTACGTGCTGAGTTGGCGCGAGGTGGTGACGAAGGGGCCTTTAGGGTTATGATAAACCAGCCCTTCTAAACCTTTCGGCCTACAGTAGGCCAAATACTATTTTTATAAGAGTGGTCGTGGAAACACACCACTCTTTTTTATTAACAAGATATTGTTTTTATTAAGGAGATCTTGTTTTCAAGCAGTCTACTCACCTTGCATCGTAGCAATCACAGTTCGGCTTCCACCACAATCTCGGTGCTCTCCTAAGTAAATACCCTGCCATGTTCCTAAAGCTAAACGACCATTGCTAATTGGTATTGTCACACTGGTGCCAAGTGTCGATGCTTTAATGTGGGCAGGCATGTCATCATCACCTTCATAGGTGTGTCTGTAGTAGGGCGCTCGCTCTGGGACAAACTTATTAAAGTGCGACTCCATATCGGTACGGACGGTAGGATCAGCGTTCTCGTTTAGCGTGAGGCTGGCAGAGGTATGTTGGATAAAAAGATGTAATAAACCAACAGATAGAGAATTGATATCGTGTATCTGTTGTTCAATTTCATCAGTAATGAGATGAAATCCACGCTTTCGTGCATTTAGGTGTATAGTCTTCTGAATCCACATACGCCATCCTTTATAATGTATTTGGAAAAAAAGTGGTTTAACGCTATCTTTTGAACTTGAATTTATCAGGTATCGCTCACATTTAATTATGTTAGAGCTAGAGTCTGTACCGATTCTTCTGTCAGGAAATCTAATCCTGATTTATCTCAAGGCACAGCTCTTCATATGCGGCATAATACGTCGTGAAAAAAAATTACAAAGAATCTTTCAGTGGTGACGCGGTTTGGTCATCACAGAAAAATATAAACTTTCGCCTAATCGGGGGTTCTATTCATCACCCAGGTGACGTTTAGAATAAAACCTACAGTAACATCGGGATAGATACCATGTTGAAAAATATCAACCCAACGCAAACACAAGCGTGGAAAGCTCTAACGGCACATTTTGAGTCTGCTCAAGATATGGATATGAAAGAGCTGTTTGCTCAAGATGCAAAGCGTTTCGAGAGCTTTTCTACTCGTTTCGGTTCTGACATCTTAGTGGATTACTCTAAGAACCTTATCGATGCTGAAACTATGCAGCACCTATTTGCTCTTGCGAACGAGACTGAAGTTAAGTCTGCAATCGAAGCAATGTTCGGTGGTGATGCAATCAACAAGACTGAAGGTCGTTCAGTACTTCACACTGCTCTACGTAACCGTAGCGACAAGCCAGTAATGGTTGACGGCAAAGACGTAATGCCAGCAGTTAACGCTGTACTAGCAAAAATGGAACTGTTCACACACCGCATCGTTTCTGGTGAGTGGAAAGGTTACACAGGTAAAGAGATCACTGATGTTGTAAACATCGGTATCGGCGGTTCGGATCTTGGTCCATACATGGTGACTGAAGCACTAACGCCATACAAAACTCGCCTAAACATGCACTTCGTTTCTAACGTAGATGGCACTCACATCGTTGAGACACTTAAGCCTCTTAACCCAGAAACAACGCTATTCTTAGTGGCATCTAAAACATTCACGACTCAAGAAACAATGACTAACGCGCACTCTGCACGTGATTGGTTCTTGGCTGAAGCGGGTGACAACGCACACGTAGCTAAACACTTCGCAGCACTATCAACTAACGCAACTGCGGTCGCTGAGTTTGGTATTGATACTGACAACATGTTCGAATTCTGGGACTGGGTTGGTGGTCGTTACTCACTATGGTCTGCAATCGGTCTTTCTATCTCACTATCTGTTGGCTTCGATAACTTCGTTGAGCTACTAGAAGGTGCTCACGAGATGGATAACCACTTTGCTTCAACTGAGTTTGAAAGCAACATTCCAGTAATCCTTGCGCTTATCGGTATTTGGTATAACAACTTCCACGGCGCTGAGTCAGAAGCAATTCTACCTTACGACCAGTACATGCACCGTTTTGCAGCTTACTTCCAGCAAGGCAACATGGAATCAAACGGTAAGTTTGTAGACCGTGAAGGCAACCCGGTAGAGTACCAAACAGGTCCTATCATCTGGGGCGAACCAGGTACAAACGGTCAGCACGCTTTCTACCAACTGATTCACCAAGGCACTAAGCTGATCCCATCAGACTTCATTGCTCCTGCTATCAGCCACAACCCAGCATCTGATCACCACCAGAAGCTAATGTCTAACTTCTTTGCTCAAACTGAAGCACTAGCATTCGGTAAGACAAAAGAGACAGTGGAAGCTGAATTCCTAGCGGCTGGCAAAACAGCTGAAGAAGTGGCTGAGCTTGTACCTTTCAAAGTATTTGAAGGTAACCGTCCAACGAACTCTATTCTTGTTAAGCAAATCAACCCTCGCTCTTTAGGTAACCTAATCGCGATGTACGAGCACAAGATCTTCGTTCAAGGCGTTATCTGGAACATCTTCAGCTTCGACCAATGGGGTGTAGAACTTGGTAAGCAACTAGCAAACCAAATTCTTCCAGAGCTTGCTGACGATGCTCAAGTAACGTCTCACGACAGCTCAACTAACGGTCTAATCAACGCATTTAAAGCGCTTAAAGCTTAATTGAGTTGATAGCACCAAAAAAACGCCAACCTTCGGGTTGGCGCTTTTATATCTGTATAGCAAGCATTGGTTAAATCGCAGGTAATAAAAAAGGCTGGCATGATGCCAACCTTCTTTGATTTGATACTCAGTACTGCTAGAAATAAACAGCTGTTATTCGAAACAGATCTCGATGAAAGCATTACCCCATTGAGATGAGAAAGGCATGATGATGATTGCCCCATCACACTTGTGACGAATCGTATGACCTTTACCGGAAACCACGATTGGTGTTGCCATATCGAAGTCAAAACCGCTTTCCGCAAGAATACGTTTTGCACCGCCAGTCACCATGTTAGTGATTTCACCCACCATATCGGTCACTTCTTCGTTGAGGCCGTTTGGTCGTTCACCAAGCATGTTTTCCATGATTTCGAGAGCGAGACCTTCATCAAAGGTGATCGACATAGAGCCACGAGATTGTGTACCCACCATACCAATTAGGCCGGATACATCACCACGAGCGATTTCATCTTTCTTAACTCTCGGTTTTTGTGGCTTCAATTCTAGAGAAGCCATCGTTTTTAATACGTTCATCAAAGAAGCTAAAAACGGGTTTACAAATTCAGCGCGCATAATGTTCTTCTATAATCTTATTCTTTCATCTCGGAGGAGCAAGATTGGCAAATGCCATGCGATTCAATGACATGATTCGTCAATTGAAAGCCATGCTTCTCAGCGTTACTGGCGAGTAGGGTGACAAGCGCATCGTCTTGCAGTTCTACCACTGTGCCACATTTATCGCAGATCAGTAGTTGAGAGAAATGTTTATGGGCATTGCAAGAACAGCAGCATATAAAGCTATTGGTTGACTCAACTCGGTGAATGAAACCTTGTTCCAGCAAGAAATCCAAAGCGCGATAAACAGTAGGTGGCTTGGCTTGCGGTTCACTGACTTTCAACTGCTCTAATAATTCATAAGCACTGGAGGCTTTTTTATTAGAGAGGATGAGCTCAAACACTCGCTTTCTTTGAGGTGTTAATCTAACGCCTCGCGATGCGCATATCCCTTCAACTTGCTCTATTAATGTGTGGTCCAAATTTTTCACCATTCAATCGGACATCCCTAATCAAACCTTATTTCTAGGTTATTACGTTTTGGGAGCCAATGATTTCTATTAAAGTCAGGTACAGAGCGTATTGTGACCCACGACTTTGAATAAGACAAGGTAACTCAAAATGACAGTGTGACTCAAGGCATAACTGATTAATGAGGTTGAATTAGAGATCTGGTGAATAGGTTTATAAAAAAGTATGAGGTAAAGTTGATATGACATCTTCATTTGAGTTCAATTTAGCTCAATTAATTTTTCTTACAATAATGTGCTGTTTTAAATCACATTTCTTATCGCATATTGTTCCTTATTCGCTAAAGTCGATGCCTAATATAGACTAGAAGAAGACTATTGACCCCTCCTGTCAACATGAGCTTGTCATGGTGTATTGGAGTTTTAGTCTTTAATTTCAAATTCTTGGAGTTAAGCTGTGGAGCAAGTAAACAAAGAATCATTTCTGAAACTGTTGTCCATCTATAATCAAAGAGAAAAACGTTATCAACAACGTTTGGATGACTTTAAGGCCATGAGGGATAAGCTTGAAGAAGTGGAAGAACCAAGAGTTAAAAAAAATGAGCTATACATCAAACTGGCTATAGCCGCAGCTATTATTTTAGTCATCGCCTTTATCTTTATTTAAGTCGTCAAATTGGAAGGGAATAAAATGAAAAAGCATTTTGACGCTTTGGCTAAAGCTTCATTAGAAAGTAGTCATCTTAACCTTGGTGAATGGTATGAAAGCTATGGTTTAGCACTGCACTTATTCAAGTCTGATAGCAAAATTTACACAAAGGCGATGAAAAAGCGAGACGGTCATAAAAAGCACATTGCAAAATATATTGAACCTAAGTTACTCACCACGGAAGGAGTAACTGAGGAGTTTAAAAAAATAATGCGTTGGAAGACCTTTGTTGAACGATGGGACGCATATTACGAACCTATTGCAAAGCCTCAAGATCGCGTGCATCACTTGTCTGCAGTATTGGAGGCTTTGTCCGATGAAGATGTTCCACGAGCTTTAATCGAAATCGATAATTTGCCGGTTGACTACTTGATCAACGATACTTTTTGGGGCGAGGTCATTCTCTTTATCGTTGCCGCAAGATCAGGAGATCAAGAGCAGGCCCGATCAATAACGCAAGAACTGTACAACATGGCGCAGAGCGATCACAACACAGCGTTACTTAGCCATTTGTTACCAGCTTTATGTAAGAAATATTTAGATGAAGAGTATTATCCATGGCAAATGAAGGCTCGTGTAGTGAACTGGAATGGAGAAACTTATCATTGTGTTCCGGTATTAATACACAACTTTGATGCTTTTGGTGGTCAAGAGTACATAAACCATACTCCTGTCAGACAACGTGCTCGCGTTGAAAGAAAACATAGCGTGGATTACGTGTATTCTACAGACCGTTATGGAAACCGAGGTCAAAGCATCGCGAGTGCGACTGCTAATGTTGGAATCGCCGTAGCGAGTGCGACAGGTAAAGTTATCGGCCATACTTTGCTTTTGGGCGCCGCAGGGGCGATATATCTAGCGTTAGCCGGTAAGATTCGAGTAAATCACTACAATAATTCCAATCATAAGATAGTCTTAAATCGTAAGACCGAGATGCCTGTCAATTCGTGTGGTTATATCGTGACTAAACAGAACAGTACTATTGAACCATGGCAGGATGAAGAGGGGAGCGAAAGCATAGACAATAGCTTTTCGTTTTTGAACTTCACAGATGGTTTGGCTTATCCATGTCGAAAGGGGTATGACATCCCAGATGAACAAGGGCTTATTCAATTATTATTTGATGAAATAATGTAATCATGATTTGTATTTATGAGTTTTTGAGCCTTTGCTTTCAATCAAATTGAACCATTAAATACGTCCACTCCAACAACATATCAACAATCGAAATCAATGGTTGGAGTCATCATATATTAGCACTTTGCGGTCTCCGTGCTTGGAGGCCGACTTTGTCGTGCTCAGCGTGTGAAACCCAGTTATGTCACATATAAGCTACCAACGGATAAGGATCTCATGTTTTCACCACCTTCACGTGTAACCACGCTTTCAAGAGGGCTGCTTGTCACTACTATTGCTCTTATTCAGGGATGTTCATCTACAGATAAAGTAACACCACCACAACCAACCTTGGAGCGAGGGCTTGGATTACCTGCAGATGCAAAACTAATCTCGAATCATAACTCAGCAGAGGGGCGAGAAATGTTTCGTGATATGCAGTTGGCGTTAAAATCGCGCAATCTTTATCAAACCATGGGAGGGGATATCTCTTACATCAAAGGACAGTGCCCTATTGATGTTATCGCCCACCGTGGCAGCTCTAATTATGCTGAAAACTCTCGTAATGCGATTCAAATGGCGGCGGTAAGTGGTTTTGATGGAGCAGAAATTGATGTGATGCTGACGCGTGATAAAGATTGGGTTGTACATCACGACATAGAAACAGGAAGAGCAACCGCTCGTAGTGATGGTAAGCGATATCGCGTGAGTCGTATGAAGAGTAGTGAGTGGAACTCTCTGAGTGGAAGGAGCCCTGACGGAACATTAGATGGGTATCGTCCCGCTTATTTCAATGAAGCCGTGAATGATTGGTACCATTACGCAACGATTGAACAACCCCTTAATATTGAAATAAAAACATCAGATGGCTCCATGGAAGATTTGTTTAAACTCGACGAAATGGCCAGACAAAGTCTCCCCTATAGAAACTATTTTTATTCATCAATGGATATGGACGTTCTGAAAAAAATGCGGGAAATCAATTCAAGTGTTTATCTTGGGTATGTATGGGAGCCTCATTCGGCGTCGGTTGCTCAGTTTAAGCGGGATGCAAAACGAGGCATGGGTTCTGATGATTATTATCAGAAAAATAAAAAGAATATCGATCGCGCCTTTGCTATGGAGGGGCGTTATCGTAAGCATAAGCCCAAACATTCCGCTAAAACGGTAAAACGAATACTTGGCCCCAATAGTGGATTACATGTTGATATAAGAAGTTACCGACAATATGCGACAATTTACAGCCGTGCGAAAGCGCAAGGCATGAAGGTGGTGACTTATACGATTAACGGAACGGATTACCACCAAGATCAATTGGTCTCGTTAGCTAAGGCAGGTCGACCTCTGCCAGATGAGGCGATCATGGATACCAGTAAGTTCTCTATTTGTCAGCAGCTTGCTCCACAGCTTGTCGTTCAATCAAATGGCTACCAACCCACAACGTTAGCAGGCGAAACCGTTGCTGGCCTACCCAATGACGCTGATTTTCACCGACTCTATGAACAAATAGATTACCTCAAAGATGGCCATTACATCACTAACCGAGGTCTCATTAGGAGTGTGTCATATTCCAAGCCTGCTAGCGTGAAAGGTGTGAAAAAAAGAACGCAAACAACGCAGAGCGCGAAGCCAGCAGTGCTGTTTGATATTCAAGATGAAGATTTAAATTTAAGTAACGATGCGATCAGCATTTCGATGCCGACAGAAAAATGATGTTTGATGAGAACAGGGATAGACAAATTATGGAAGCGTTAAGATGAAACCAGTTCCTAGCCAGGACGTAATAACCACAAATAATAAGAAGCCGAAATGGTTGGCTGTTTTGTTGTTTTTTTGTTCACTTCTTTATCTTTTTCCTGAAGTCGCTTTCAACGCCAAGTTGGTTGAAATTGCGGGTGGAATCGATGTTAGTGATGCTCAATTACATAAAACGGAGCTATTTGGCCGAACCATCTCAGGGATCGGGGTGACTTTAATTGTTGCGGATTTTCTACTTAAAGGATGGCTGACCACGACGAAGTTTCGCGCTATTTCATCGTTGGTCGTGATTACAGCTTTGGTTTGGCCAACGGTTTTTTTTGGTCAAAAGGCGGTAATAGATAAATGGTTGATTGAACCGAGTAGTGCAAAGCAGAGACAGGAGGCTTTCTTTTCCTCTGTACTGCGATCTAGTTTAGCGATGAATGCGATTAATATCGAAGGGATCCCTTATAACTCAGAGGCGAGTACCGAGTCGTCAGAAATGACTTTTCTCGCTTTGATCGGTGGGTTGGTTTACAGCAATGATGCATTCTTAAGTCATATTGATGATAAGAAAGTTCAAATTTTGGATCGTTATATTCAAAATCGAGCAAACGCCAATTTCGATGAGCACTATGCGAACTATAAAGTATTACGGAGTGAAGTTCAGCAATCGTGGCATCAATATCAAAAACATGTTGGGGCGTATAATCAGACGGTAGAGTCTCGCCATCAAAAGGCCAATCAAGCGTGGGAAGAGGTCGAGTCTACCGTCGCGACGGGGTATCGTGATTATCAACAGGCGAGTAAGGCCTATTTAACGCGAGCAGAGGCGAGAGCACAAAGAGTTGCACAACCTATTTTTGACCTATTTGATGATAAAGAACGCTGTTATAAACGCAAAGGAAGCTCAAGAGCCAATTGTATCAGCCGCATTGAAGATCGCTATGAACGCTTATTAAAAGATAACTCGATTCCCCACCAACCGATGGATTATTGGTTAGAGAAAACCTTTCGACGAACGAAAGGTGAAACATCTTGGGGGGAAGCATTCGGTTCTCTAGGCTTATCAGTTATCCAAGCCGGTATTGAGCAGGCGACAGGGCAAGCTGGAGAAGCCATTCAAGATAAAACGTATACCAATAGTGTCGCTCATTACACACCACGAATACTGGCAGTGTGGCAAAAACAGTTCTTAAAAGAGACCGGTTATCCTATGGGAATCGACTCTATGTCGGAGTTTCGCTCCCACTCTACAACAGCAAGTAAGGTTCGTACTCAAGTTCATCGAAAGGGGATCCATTTAGACTCCAATTGGCAAATAAACCAAATTAGCGTGTTTAAAAATGCAGTCAGAAACAAAGTTATGAAGGACACCAAAGCTCGTTGGCATGCCGAGGCAAAGCAGCGGGGTTACGACATTGAACCGAACTTATCTTGGAATGATTTTCAAAAAGTAGCCGAAGTTCAGCAACAAATAAAGAATCGTATGGGCGAACGTTATTACGTCGAGCCCATGATGGCGACGTGGAATAATAAGCAATTTTACCAACAGGTTATTGTTCCAAATGTGAGGCGTGAGAGAGATTATTGGCTAGGTTATATTGAGGCGTCACGCGCTCAGTTTGCTGATGATGGCCCTTATGCTGAACAAGGCAAAGCGGCATTGCGTTCTATCATTGTGCCGCCAATATCAATGGGACTATCGCTATTTCTCGTTGTCCTAACGGTGTTTAAGCTGCCAGGAAAATTTATCGTGTTGATGAATTACCATAAACCACGGCCAGCACCGAACTTGAAGAGCAAGGCTCTGAATATAGGCAGCTCGTTTATCGTCATATTCGTTATTCTTGTTGTGCCTGTGAATGTATTTTCATCCAAGTACACTCAAACGGACTCAACGATTGGCTTTTTCTTAGAGCAAGTCAGTGACACACTATCTCCGTCGGCTTCTTATGCCGTTCGTTGGGTGATACATACTCAACCGTTGATTCATCCACTTGGCGCTCAAATAGACAAAAGTATGCGTATTACTGATGGGTTTTCTACCTCTTTGGAGCATTCGGTAGCGGAGTTGGATGGTGTTTTTGCTCGTTATTTAACTCAGCGTGCTGAGAGCGAACCGGTGAGTTCAGCTAAAAACAATAATGAAGCCCAAACGGAGTTTCCTATGTACATCAATTCAAATGCACAGAACCAACCGGGTTTTAAGGTTCGAATAATGAATATTAAGCCTAGGTACCAAGCCGGTATGCGATTGCCAGAGGGTAATTATGATGTTGAGGTCCGTGCCAATGGATACCAACCAAAGCGTTTATGGGTAAAGCACAGTAAAGGAAAAGCCTCTCACCGAATCGAACTTGAAAAGTTGGTTATTTAAGTCCGCGTCATAGAAAGTGAACAGAAGAAAATGATCTGCTCCTTCCACTAAAAAGGGTTTAGCGTTACTTGGCGCGGGAGCTGCTTTGGTAGCTGGTCACCCTGAACTTATCACCGCGAGCGTATCGGCAGACGGTGTTCAATTCGGTGGCATTATTGGCGTGAGTGCTCCAATAGTATTTGGCCTATGGGAAACCCTACGCAATGAGTTCAAGTAATGGCAGAGTATCAAACAATAATTGTTGCCGTTGTGAGTGCTCTATCTAGCGGGGTTGGTGTAGGCATCACACTCAAAACCGATGTTAAGTGGCTGCGCTTGATGATGGAAAAGATGGATGAGCGTTTGACACGACTTGAAAGTAAAAGCCCTAATTCATAGGGCTTTTTAATAGCTACTAGCGTGAAGTTACATTCCTTTAAAGTTCATGAAACGATGCTCATGCCCGTGAGTGTAGTTAGCTGCGGTGTTGATATATTCCGCTATTACATTTTGTCTAGCTACCAAATACCCCCGATAATGGACTTCTGGCTTTGTTTTACTGAGCTCTGCTGTAGTTAGAAAACTATGCTGCTGATAGAAGTGCTCTATTGCAATCGTCAAACTTGGAAAAAGCGTCAAATCTGCCTCTTTCACTAACTTAAAGAAGTTACCATCAAGTTGTACTATCGAGTCCCAGACTTGTGAGAAACGAGCATTACTGTTGACCTCTGATATATACAAACTACCCCAGGTATATATGTAATGTGGGCGGCTACCTCCCACTAACTCGTCCATTCGAAGAATTAGCTTAGCTTTAAGCCTCTCAAGGTCGTTTGTATGGAAATCGTTTAAGTCCACACTTCTTGATTGATAACCAAGCATTGAATACAGCTCGTCATCGTTATCCTTAAATCGTTGCATTATGGGATACAGTTTTCTAAGTGAAGCAACTTTATTTTTTTCATTGGGTACGGCCAAAACTAGGTAATGAAAGATACATGCTGCATTTACCGAGATGAATAGGCTTTCCAATACTGAAGATAAATCCAAGACAATAAGAGCCAGAAGCGAGTTACAAAAGCAATATAAACTGAGGTTGTTTGAGTAATCTCTAACCAAGAAAGGCTTCAGAGCTCTAATGATTATTTTTTTACAAGCTTGGTTCCCCCACTTTCCTTCAAACTGGTATTGTATGTGAAGTAAAAGGTATTTTGGTTAAGGGTTCTTCTTGGATACTTTGTAAGGTAAAACAGTAGAATATTAAGAGGGACAAACCAAAGCATATAGTCACCAAAGTCATCAAATAGATAACAAGATTATCATAGCCTATTCAAATGCACACACATCGTAGGTTAGAGAATTAAATTGTTATAGATGTCTGAGTTAAAAGGTTTATTACTAAACCTTGTCGTGTAGTTTGTGCGGAAACAACTGCGTATAAACCTGCCATAAAATGTTCAAGTTTCTATGTCCCGTAACTTGGGCTACTTCTTCAATAGAGTACCCTTTCTCAAACAACCGACTTGCTCCCTCTCTTCGCAAGTCGTGATACCTCAAATCCTCAATACCTAATTCGTTTCTCACCCTTTGGAAGCCTGCGCTAACACTTCGTGAGTTGTACGGGAAAATGAGTTCGCCTTTGTCTGGTTGTTTCAGTGCGATCTCAAATGAATCGCCAAGCAACGGCACAATCATATGATTACCTTCTTTCTTCCTTGGGTCTTTCCTGTCTCTAACGAGTATCGTTTTATGTTCTTGGTTGAGGTCTTCCCAACGCAGCTTGCAGACTTCACCAATTCGCATACAAGTAAGAATGCTGAATTCTAGAATGTCAGTGAATGGGATTCGAGTTGTGCCGTTTGGCCGGAAAGACTCACGTTGTTCTAATCCAAGCTTTAAGAGTTTCAGTTCTTCAGAAGTTGGGCGACGTGTTCGTTTCTGGCTTTTACCTATTAGTGCCATATCAATGAGAACCGGAATTGCTTCATCAAATATCTGAAAGTTGGCCGCGATATTGAGCACAGGTTTTGCTTTTTTCATCACAGAACGGAGGTAAGCAACATCGTGATAGACCGTTGCACCGCCAGCTCCTCCACCTTTTCTATTTTTACAGTGTTGGATTAAGTCGCTAGTTTTTAGCTTGTCGCTTTCAACCTTGGATATGTCACAGTCACGAAGAAGCTTAATTACGTATTGCTTCGTTCGTCCTGTTTTATCCCATAAATCAGGCTCTTCCATAAACTTGTCCAGAAGTACGTACAACTGTACGGATTTCTGTCCGGATTCGTCAGGGTTTTCTAGCTCAAGAACCCGCTTGTTTGCATAGGTTCTAGCGAGTTCTTTTTTCCTGAATGTTTTCGATTCCCTGTGTATAATCGCCGAATTCTTTTTGACTACAATGTCCACTGTGAAGCGTGATTCACCGCTTTTTAGTGTTCTTTTTTTAATGCTAAATGATGCCATTCGTCCTACTCCATCGATACGTACTATATGCGTACTGAAAGGGTGAGTTTGGGGCAATTCTAGCAAATTGCTGTATATATATGCAGTATATAGATTTCGAGTAACACCTTATGAAACCTGACAATACTAGTAAATACGCGGCTAACCGCTTATCCGTTGCACCCATGCTCGATTGGACTGACCGCCACTGTCGTTACTTTCACCGTTTGCTTTCTCAGCAGACTCTTCTGTACACGGAAATGGTAACAACGGGCGCGATCTTACATGGTAAGGGCGACTTTCTAGAATATAACGAGCAAGAACATCCTCTTGCACTTCAACTCGGTGGTTCAAACCCGGTTGATCTGGCGGCTTGTGCCAAGCTTGCTGGTGAACGCGGTTATGATGAAGTGAATCTTAACGTAGGTTGCCCTTCAGACCGAGTTCAGAATGGTCGATTTGGTGCATGCTTGATGGCTGAGCCCGAGTTGGTGGCAGATTGTGTTTCAGCGATGAAAGAAGTCACTGATATTCCAATTACCGTGAAAACGCGTATCGGTATCGATGACCAAGACTCTTATGAGTTTCTAACTAAGTTTGTTTCGACGGTTTCTGAAAAAGGTGGCTGTGAGCAATTTACTATTCACGCGCGTAAAGCGTGGTTGAGTGGCCTTAGCCCGAAAGAGAACCGTGAGATCCCACCGCTAGATTACGATCGTGCATACCAAATCAAGAAAGATTTCTCTGATCTGGTGATTGCCGTGAATGGTGGCATTACGACTCTTGAGCAAACTAAGGAGCACTTGCAACACCTTGATGGTGTGATGATTGGTCGTGAGGCTTACCATAGCCCATTTATTTTGGCTGAAGTTGATCAACAGATCTTTGGTTTAGACACACCAATTAAGAAGCGCTCACAGGTTGTCGAAGAGATGTACCCGTACATCGAGCGTGAACTTTCAAATGGCGCAAGTTTAGGCCACATCTCTCGTCACATGCTTGGTTTGTTTCAAAGCATGCCTGGTGCAAGACAATGGCGTCGCTACATCAGTGAAAACGCACATAAGAAAGGTGCAGGTATTGAAGTGATGCAAACAGCATTGGCTAAGATCCCTAAAGAGCTAAATGTTTAAGCTCCCTCTAAGTTAAAAACTTAAGGTTAAATTCGCCACTAGAGGCTAAATTTACCACTGTAAGTTTCTGAAAAGCCACGCATGAAGATGTGTGGCTTTTTATTTATCTGATAAATAAGGGTTTTATTGGTTTGGCACACTTGGTATGGAAGCTGCAATGTTAGAAAGTAGGAAAGATAGGTCATTAACTCATTAGGGAGACCATTATGTTTGAATTAATATTTGTTCTTATTTTCGTTGCGACTCTACTTGTCACTGGTATTACGTTTATGACGGTATTGGCTGCAACCGGAGTGGCGTTATTAGTCATGTTGGTCTTAGGTATGATGGGCGTCGTGTTTAAGTTACTGCCTTGGTTGATCGTGATTGCAATCGGTGTGTGGTTTTTCAAAAATTTTGTACACAGTTCTAACCAGAGACGTTACTAAGGTCATCGTGCCGTCAAATCTTTACTCGTCAGCGGTTTATCGTTTTGGAATTTAAGATGTGTGGTAGAATTTTCCCCAATAATCTATGAATGTGCATACAATTAGCACAACGATATGGAATTGGAGCTATCTCAAATGAATAAAATGCCATTAATTGCTTTAGTGGGAATGCTATCTTTAAGCTCGGCAGTGTCTGCTGAAGAAGAGTTTTCTTACACGGCTAAAGTCGGTGCCGATATGTGGTGGGGAAGTACAAAGCTAAACGAAGTTAGACAAGATGATGACTCTAACTCACCTTCGTTGTATTTCGCATTTGAGCATAATGCCCCGATGCTACCAAACGCTAGCTTTCGCTATACTTCTGTTGATGCAGATTCATTGGCTTTCGATAAGTACGATTACACCTTCTATTACACGTTGTTAGATCACAAGCTGATGAACTTCGATGCGGGTGTGACGTTTACTCAATACTCAAACTCGAATTACATTGAACCAAAAGCAACAGGTGCGAAAACATCGACGTTTGATGAGTTCACGTGGAGCTTCTACGGTAACGCAGAGATCAATGTGCCGGACACCAACTTCGATATCATTGGTACGATGGAGTTCGGTGATAGCAGTGGTATTAAGAGCACTGACTTGATGGCGGGTGTTCAGTACCGAATCCCTGTATCAGAATCTGAAATTGCCCTGCGTGGTGGTTACCGTGTTATCGATTTAGATTCGGATGAGTTCTTTAGCTCAGAACTAGGTAAGAGCTTTGTTATGGTCGATGGCTGGTTTGCTGGTGCTGAAGTGCGCTTCTAGGCCATATAAAGCAAATTTAGAGCGAATTTTAAGAACGCCACTTTATTAAGTGGCGTTTTTTATATCTATTGGTTACTTGAGTATATATCTTTCTGGAATTAGTTAGCACATTCATCACTTTCGACCATCCTTAATACAGAGAGCCAATTTGCGTCTATTCTTATAAGGTCTATGTAGTGAGGTCAAAGCAAGGGATGGAATATGACACTCAATGAATTACGAAATTTATATAGAGAAAACCTGTTAGTTGAAGCTATCATAGAGCCCTCAATTCAAGAAGGGTCTTGGGTTGTGGAGTTTCGCCATATGGGAGGTGGCTTTGTTCTGCTTACTGATGTTCATGGTGAAGAGTGCCATTACGCGGATTTAGACCTAGCATCTAAATCGGCAATGGCGGTTGGCTTTCAGCAAGTGCGTATTGAAAACCAGTAAGTCAATTTGCGTTTCAATCGGTTTTTACTTCCAAAAAGTTATAAAACATACTTTTCTATTCTTTCTTGTTATTAAAAGGAGTGGTTAATCTATCGTCACGCAATGATTAGGGATGTCGTGACCATGTCTTTAAATAAGAAAGAGTCTTCACAAAATAATAATGCACAGTCTGGGGCTAATGAGTTACCTGGGCTAGCAGCACCACTTAATGACCAACAATTGGGTCATCTTCAGCAAACTGTTTCTGAACTGTCTTCACAGCAACTGGCATGGGTCAGTGGTTACCTTTGGGGAGTGAGCCAAGCTCAGCCTGTCGGTGCTGCTGCGCCAATCGCTCAAGCGGCCGCTGCAGTAGCGGCTAAGCCAGCGGGTAAGCTCAGCATTATCTTCGCTTCTCAAACCGGTAATGCTAAAGGCGTCGCTGAATCGCTCGAGGCAGAAGCAAAAGCCTTAGGTATCGCCGTCGAGCTTTTCGATGCGAGTGATTATAAAGGTAAGAACTTAGCCAAAGAGACACACGTCATTTTCGTCGCTTCAACCAATGGTGAGGGCGAAGCCCCTGATAACGCGATTGAGTTGCATGAATTCCTTCAATCGAAGAAAGCGCCAAAATTATCAAACCTACAATACGGTGTGATTGGTTTAGGTGACTCAAGCTATGAGTTCTTCTGCCAAACGGCTAAAGACTTCGATAACTTCCTCGCTAAGCTTGGTGCGAAATCGTTTGTCGATCGCCTTGATTGTGATGTTGATTACGAAGAGTCAGCAACGGAATGGCGCGCTAAAGCATTAGAGCAAGTAAAAGAGACGCTATCGACAGGCACTGAAGCCGATGTGGTTCAATTACCAGTCGGTCAAGCGGCCGCCGGTCATTCGCAATACACCAAACAAAACCCATACACCGCGACACTATTAACCAGTCAAAAGATCACCGGTCGTGATTCGGGCAAAGATGTTCGTCATATCGAGATTGATCTTGATGAGTCGGGCATTACCTACCAACCCGGCGATGCGCTAGGCGTATGGTATGAAAACAGTTCAGAACTCGCAAATCAGATTCTTTCTAAGGTTGGGTTATCGGGTATCGAAAGTGTCGATGTCGATGGTGAGAATCTATCTATCCATAGTGCGCTAGTGAGTAAATTTGAGATTACCACTTCAAACCCTCAACTTGTGACTAAGTTTGCTGAGTTATCGGGCAGCAAGAAGTTAATCAAGCTGGTGGAAGATAAAGACAAGCTTCGTGAATACGCGGGTAATACTCAAGTTGTCGATGTTTTAGCTGAGAAGAAAACTAAGCTATCGGCTGATGAGTTAATTGGCCTGTTACGTAAGCTGACACCGCGTCTCTATTCTATTGCATCAAGCCAAGCAGAAGTAGATGAAGAAGTTCACTTGACGGTTGGTTTGGTTGAATACCAAAAAGGCGAAGAGTCTCGTTTAGGCGGAGCTTCTAGCTTCTTAGCTCAACGTCTTGAAGAGGGTGGTGAAGTGAAGGTGTTTGTTGAGAACAACAATAACTTCAAATTACCACAAGACGACAATACACCAATCATCATGGTCGGCCCGGGTACCGGTATCGCACCGTTCCGCAGTTTTGTTCAAGAGCGTGAAAACAATGATGCTGAAGGAAAAAGCTGGTTGTTCTTTGGTGACCGTACCTTTACTCAAGATTTCTTATACCAAGTTGAATGGCAAAAGTACCTCAAGTCTGGCGCGCTAACTAAGCTCGATGTTGCCTTTAGCCGTGACCAAAAAGAAAAGGTTTATGTTCAGGACCGTTTAATCGAACAAGCAGAGCAGGTGTGGCAATGGCTGCAAGAGGGCGCGTACCTCTATGTCTGTGGCGATGCGACTCGAATGGCTAAAGATGTTCATGAAGCGTTAGTTTCGATAGCGGAAAAGCATGGCAACCAGAGCCGCGAGCAAGCTGAACAATATATTAATGATTTACGTAAAGCGAAACGTTACCAAAGGGATGTGTACTAATGAGCAAGCAAGTAATAGAGCAAGAAGTGCTAGGTCAAGTACTTGGACCTTTGGCTGACAATGAGCGTCTTAAGCGTGAAAGTAATAACCTACGCGGTACGATTGAACAAGATCTCCAAGACCGCATAACAGGTGGCTTTACTGCTGATAACTTTCAGTTGATTCGTTTCCACGGTATGTATCAACAAGACGACCGTGATATTCGTAACGAACGTACCAAACAAAAGCTCGAACCGTTACATAACGTCATGCTTCGTGCTCGTATGCCTGGTGGCATCATTACCCCTAAGCAGTGGTTGGCGATTGATAAGTTCGCAGACGAAAGTACCTCTTACGGTTCAATTCGTCTCACAACTCGTCAAACGTTTCAGTTCCATGGTGTGTTGAAGCCGAACATTAAGTTGATGCACCAAACGCTAAATAGCATTGGCATTGATTCAATTGCGACAGCGGGTGATGTAAACCGAAATGTTCTATGTACGACAAACCCGGTTGAATCTGAACTTCATCAAGAAGCTTACGAGTGGGCGAAAAAGATCAGTGAACATCTATTACCGAAGACTCGTGCTTATGCAGAAATCTGGTTAGATGGTGAAAAACTAGAAACAACGGATGAAGAACCTATCCTTGGTAGCAACTACCTACCGCGTAAGTTCAAGACGACGGTTGTCATTCCTCCGCAAAATGATGTGGACGTCCATGCTAACGATCTTAACTTTGTTGCTATTGCTGAAGACGGAAAGCTGGTGGGCTTTAATGTGTTAGTCGGTGGCGGTCTTGCTATGACACATGGTGATACCTCTACTTATGCACGTAAAGCTGACGACTTTGGTTTTGTGCCATTAGATAAAACGTTAGATGTAGCAGCGGCGGTGGTAACGACTCAGCGTGACTGGGGTAACCGTTCAAACCGTAAGAATGCAAAAACCAAATACACACTAGACCGTGTTGGTATTGATGTATTCAAAGCAGAAGTAGAAAAGCGTGCAGGCGTAGAATTTTCTGAAAGCCGTCCTTATGAGTTTACTGGCCGTGGTGATCGCATTGGTTGGGCGGAAGGCATTGATGGTAAGCACCACTTGGCGTTATTTATCGAGAATGGTCGTTTACTTGATTTTCCGGGTAAAGCTCTGAAAACAGGTGTTGCTGAAATAGCGAAGATCCACAAAGGTGACTTCCGCATGACTGCAAACCAAAACCTAATTGTTGCGGGTGTGTCGACGAGTCAAAAGGCCAAGATTGAAAAACTGGCGCGTCAATATGGCTTGATGGATGATGCTGTTTCAGAGCAACGTAAAAACTCAATGGCGTGTGTGGCTTTCCCAACATGTCCTTTAGCAATGGCAGAAGCTGAGCGCTTTCTTCCTGAGTTTGTAACGGATGTTGAAGACATTCTGAAAAAACATGGATTACCAGAAGAAGATAACATCATCCTTCGAATCACAGGTTGTCCAAACGGTTGTGGTCGTGCAATGTTGGCTGAACTTGGTTTAGTGGGTAAGGCTCCGGGGCGTTACAACATGCACCTAGGTGGCAACAAGGCCGGAACTCGTATCCCTAAGATGTATAAAGAGAACATCACATCAGCTCAGATCTTAGAAGAGATTGATTCGCTGGTGGGACGTTGGGCTACAGAACGCAACGACAAAGAAGGGTTCGGTGATTTTACAATCCGAGCTGGCATCATCGAAGAGGTGATCATTTCCAAGAGGGATCTGCATGCATAATTCTGTCGCTTCAAAATTGAAGTTAGCAGAGCTACTCGCATTGACTAAGACGGAGCAAATACTTCGTCTTGGACAAATCAACGCAGAGTTAGAGCAGCTAACCGCATTAGAAAGAGTTAAGTGGGCTTTAGATAATTTAGAAGGGACACATGTTGTGTCTTCTAGTTTCGGAATCCAAGCAGCATTGATGTTGCACCTAGTGACCCAAGCAAAACCAGATATTCCGGTTATTTTGACTGACACAGGGTATCTATTTCCGGAGACCTATCGCTTTATTGATGAGTTAAGTCAGAAGTTGACTCTAAACCTTCAAGTCTTTCGCGCCCAACAGAGCCCTAATTGGCAAGAAGCGCAATATGGAAAACTTTGGGATCAAGGTATAGAAGGGATAGAGAAGTACAACAAGCTTAATAAAGTTGAACCGATGAGAAGAGCGTTGGATGAGCTCGAGGCTGGGACATGGTTTTCCGGTTTAAGAAGAGAGCAATCTCAATCGCGTGCAAATTTGCCAATCTTATCTATCCAAAATGGTGTGTTTAAATTTTTGCCGGTAATCGATTGGACGAATAAAGATGTTCACTATTACCTAGAAGAGCATGGTCTCGGTTATCACCCGCTTCGAGAGCAGGGTTACCTTTCTGTTGGAGATACACATACAACTAAGAAGTGGGAACCGGGTATGACTGAAGAGGAAACTCGTTTTAATGGGTTGAAACGCGAATGTGGTCTCCATGAAGATGATGGAGAGCAATATGGTTCTGGGATTTAGACTCGTTGCCATTTAAAAAGCTGCGATGAGGCAGCTTTTTTGTTTTCTAGGATGAAAATCAGAGCAATTGTGGATAAGTCTGTGGTTATTTTGTAAGTACTCTGTAGTTAAACTTGCACAAATAAGGCTTTGAGTGTTTATTCGCCATGTAATCGTTATTTTTGCATCTTTCTTTAATAAACACTTGCCAATGTGATGAACATCTCTATAATGCCGCCTC
>NZ_JBFRJM010000031.1:0-111782 GCF_041468865.1 Vibrio sp. 10N.286.52.C3
ATAGATGGTGCCCCGGGCCGGACTTGAACCGGCACAACGCGAACGTCGAGGGATTTTAAATCCCTTGTGTCTACCAATTCCACCACCAGGGCACGCAATTCTTTATTGCGATGCCGATTACTGAAAAGTAAAACACCATCTTAATGTCAAAATGAATCAACACTACAAAATTTGGAGCGATACATCGGGTTCGAACCGATGACCTCAACCTTGGCAAGGTTGCGCTCTACCAACTGAGCTAGTATCGCATTTTCATTCTTAATATCTCTTAACTTATCAAGCTAAGAAAAAGAATGG
Source organism: Vibrio sp. 10N.286.52.C3 (assembly GCF_041468865.1). NCBI lineage: Bacteria > Pseudomonadati > Pseudomonadota > Gammaproteobacteria > Vibrionales > Vibrionaceae > Vibrio > Vibrio sp. 10N.286.52.C3. The sequence continues at coordinate 298 of NZ_JBFRJM010000031.1, forward strand.
AGGCGCCTCCCGGAGTCGAACCGAGGTCCACGGATTTGCAATCCGCTGCATAGCCACTCTGCCAAGGCGCCTTTTTAATTCAACACTTTAGGGACTTAAGTAAGCCGCACCGCTGTGTTCGGGTGCCTACTTTACGGATTGAGGGGAGATAGTCAAACAAAAAAGTGAATTTAAATTCTGTTTGCTGACATTTAAATCAAATTGCTGCATGTTCGATCTCTTTAATCAAAAAACACACAGCAAAATCGAGTTAAACAAGATGTTCTAGCGCTACCACTTCTTCATAAAACGACCGACAAGACTCGGATGATACGCCCAGCAGTGGTCAAACATAGTCATAAGTTGAGGGTTGCCATACTTAGAAAGACTAACCGCATGGAAACGGTTTTTGTGTTCTTTCAACTTTTCAACCTGAGCAATCATTTCGTCTGATTGTTTCGGCGCAATAAAGTCAGAAAGTACGATTAAATCGGCATTCTTGTATTTATCACCAGTCATTAGGTCAATCGACTTCATGAGAACAGGTTCCAAATCCGTACCGCCGTGGAATGAGTAACTTAAGAAGTCGCTCGCTTCACGTAGGCCATCTTGCCTTGTTAACTCATAGGTAATCTGCTCAGAAGAAAAAAGAATCACATAACAGTCTCTCTCTTCTGCAAGAGCAATTTGCATTAAGGCATAAGCCATTGCTTTAGCAGACTGCTCAGGGAAACCACTCATAGAACCCGAAGCGTCCACACAGACGATAAACGGGCCCTTTTCAATATCGATGTTCTTGCTATCTGGTTTTTGCGCCTTCACTTTGCGTAACGTGCGTGATTTACCTTGCGAGCGATAGCTCAGTAAACGCTTGTCGGCCAAGTGCTTGTAAAAGATAACCTCAAGTTCAGGATAAGCTAAGAACATGGTTTCGTTTGGCAGCATCTTGTTAAGGTCATCACTTTCATGAATCCCGACAATATCATCGACCGCTTCATCGCTTTTCTCTTCAACCACCTGCAATTCTTCTACAGGGGCTTTGTGTAGCGAAGGATCATCTTCCTCACCAGCCATACGGCCTAGCTTTTCAGCGATCTCTTGCAAGCCCTTGTGCTTATTCAAGAACTCAGCATGACGTTTCATGATGGTAAGGTCTGTTTTGCTTAATTTGGCAGAAGCCATGTCCCACAAGCGCCCTACACTGCCTTCATCACCCGACTCAGTCACTTTATCCATGTTTTTCATGGTTTCCATGCGCTGATAAAGATCGGCTAAGACTTTTTCTTTGCTTGTTTCAAGTTCAGTTACTTGAGCTTGTTTAATCGCATCAGAAAGTGATTGGTACCATTGGTCGCAAAAGTAGTGTGGAAACATCGCGTTATAAACACCCTTGTTGTTCTCCATAAGGCGTCGAGCTTGTAGATAAAACGCTGAGTGCCACTCCAGCTTTTTGATAACGCTGTCAATCTCATCAAAGAACTGAGGTTCATCCCAGTAAATCACTTCTTGGTAAAGGGCGATTTCCTCTTGGAATCGATCAGTTTCACACACCTTAGTAACGCGTTTTTTAACTTTACCGCGCCATTTAACTAAGTGGTTTTTCACTGATGTTTTCACACCTTTGTTCTCTGCAGCTATCATGACTTGAGAACGAGCGATGAGATCATTCATCGCGGTATCAATGATTCCGGAATCAGCTACCATCAAAGCGAGGTTTAAGCCGTCTGCTCCTAACATATGCTCTCCTCTTACTCGAAGTACTGGCTCATAAACTTAATACGCTGAGCGATCTTGGCACTCTTCACTTTCGTGGTTTCAAGATCTTGCGTTACCGATTGCAAACTTGCTTCCATCGCTTTTGGTAAATCAGGGTCAATATAGTTATGAGGTAATGCATCATGGAATTCAGTACGAACGCGTTTTAACTTGAATTCAGCTTCAGTTAACTGTTCTAAGGCTTTCTCAGCGCCACTCAACCACTTGTTGTACAGTTCTTGGTCTAAACCGTCAGTAGTAACCACACTCACCAATACAGAGCGATTGGCGATGTCTTTAATCACTAATTGGTTTGATGCATCCAAGTCGAGTTTTAAACGGCATAGGTTTTTATTTTCGTTTACGTAACCGTAAATATCACCGTGACCTTCTTTAAGAACACGATCAAAATCGTCTTTGGCTACGTATACCCAACGGCTATCGCCTTTCTCAGATTCAGAAACCGACATGTTGCTTTGCAGCATAACCAGTTTCACTAGATTGTAAGCACTGCCCACACTGTACATTTTCGCGTTCTTGATGTCATTCTGGTAAACATCTTTACGCAACAAGCCACTGGTTGACTCCATAGAAAGTGACACCGACAACGTTGATTCAACATCGTCTTGAATCTCTTCTAACTCTTCACGAGACATTTCAATTTGAGCTTTCGACTCTTGTTGATCAAACGCTCGGTTCAATGCAAAGTCTTTCACCACGCTACGAACCACATCACGTGATTCTGGGCTATGCCACAAACAATCTTGCAGAAGCATAATATCCAGCGGGTTCACGCTATCGCGACCACTAAAGAACGCACTCGCTTTCAATAGTTTAACGGCCTTCTTCCAGCGTCTGTCTGATACATACAATTCTGACTCTGAAGCAGAGCCTTGCTTCTTAACCGTCTCTTCAAGCATGGTTTTTAGTTCAAACAACTTATCAAACGAATTGTCTGTCAGTTCCAGCTTATCGAGCTCTTTCTGCCATTGATGGTATTCAATGTCCGTAATCGCCAAACCTTTTGGAATTACCGCTTCTTGAGAAGTACCCGTCGTCAGCATCGATTTGAAGTTTTGTTTGTTTTGAATACGGTTCACGAACACGCGTACCAACATACGGTCATAAAGTGCTTCCAAGCCGCTGTCTTCATCTGGAAGTTCGTTGGATGCCGATACTAGTAGACGCATCGGTACACGTTCAATATCACTGCCGTTTTTGAAAGTCTTTTCGTTAACGACAGTAAGTAGCGTGTTTAGGATTGCAGGGCCGGCTTTCCAGATCTCATCAAGGAATACAACTTGTGCTGTTGGTAGGTAACCTTCGGTCAGCCTTACATAACGACCGTTGTCTTTTAATTCTTGGATACTTAGCGGGCCGAACACTTCCTCTGGCGTAGAGAAACGTGTCATCAAATATTCAAAATAACTACTGTTGTCAAAAGCCTGAATAAGGCGTTTTGCGATAAGGCTTTTTGCAATGCCCGGAGGGCCTAATAGAAACACGCTTTCACCAGCCAATGCAGCCAGTAAACATAGCTTAATCGTGTCTTCTCTTTCATAGACTCCATCAGAGAGAGCATGCGCTAATTTATTGATTCTTTCAGAGAGTAGCGCCTTGTCAGCATGTGAAGAAATAGAAGGGTTCATGCGTTACTCCGAAAATCTTTGAACAATTGAGAGTGTAGATATGTTTTTATACATTTGTTAGTACTTTGTTACAAGTGTATTTTATTATTGAGTTGCATTTATATCAGATGGTTACGTCGGTAATTTTGGCGCAATCATAGATTCCAATTATGAGAGTAACATCACGAACGGCGTGAAATTAAATCTATTGCTAAGCCTAATTTTTCTTTTATTTTCGACACCATAGACGTTATGGTGGTGCACGTCTTCAGTTATCCGAAAAATTGGCAAGGAATGTGGCCAGACTGCATGAGTAAAGTTATCCATCAATGGAAAAGTATTTCTCTCATAGAAGAGAACGTGACGCTCCCTACGAACGTCGTGGTAAAACATACAACAATAAACCACCCCGGCGCGGCAGTTATTCTTCCTATCACTTCGTCTGGAAAAATCATCCTCATTAACCAGTTTCGCCCTTCTCTTAAAAAATGGCTTTTAGAATTACCGGCTGGCACCATGGAAATTGGTGAGACACCTCTTGAATGTGCCCAGCGAGAGTTGGAAGAAGAAACAGGTTACAGTGCAACTTCTTTTCAAAGCTTAGGACAAGTTACCCCTTTAGCTGGATTCTGTGATGAGATTCAGCATTTGTTCGTCGCCAAAGACTTAAGCCTCACTACCCGCTTTAAATGCGACGAAGATGAAGTCATAGAGGTGATCGAACTGAGTCTAGAAGAACTGCACGACAAAATACGACACGATCAAATTACCGATACCAAAACTATCGCTTGTTTAAGTAAAGCCCAACTATGCGGCCATCTATAGCCAATTATATGACTACCTAAAGTACTCTAGGAGAGAAACATGGACTTTCGTTCTGATACCGTAACTAAACCCTCACAAGCCATGCGTGACGCAATGGCAAACGCAGAAGTGGGCGATGATGTTTATGGCGATGACCCAACCGTCAACGAACTAGAACAGTGGGCAGCAAATGAGACAGGCTTTGAAGCGGCAATGTTTACCTCTTCAGGTACACAAGCCAACCTTCTTGGCTTAATGGCGCATTGTGAGCGTGGTGATGAATATCTGTGTGGCCAGCAGGCGCACAACTACAAATACGAAGCTGGCGGCGCTGCGGTCCTTGGTTCTATCCAACCTCAACCAATCGAGAATAACCCAGACGGTACTTTAGACTTTAAAAAGCTTGCCGCTGCGATTAAGCCCGACGACAGCCACTTTGCTCGTACCAAGCTTCTTAGTTTAGAAAACACGATCAATGGTAAAGTCCTGCCAATGTCTTATCTAGCGGAAGCACGTGAGTTCGTAAACCAACACGGCCTGCAAATGCACCTCGACGGCGCGCGCGTATACAATGCAGCAGTAGCACTGGATGTTCACATTAAAGAGATCGCACAACACTTCGATTCAATGACGATCTGTTTATCAAAAGGCTTAGGCGCGCCGATTGGCTCTCTACTTCTTGGTAGTAAAGAGTACATCGCTAAAGCACGCCGCCTACGTAAAATGGTGGGTGGCGGTATGCGTCAGGCAGGTATTCTTGCCGCAGCAGGAAAAATGGCGCTCACGGAGAACGTGGCTCAACTTAAAGCTGACCACGACAATGCAAAAAATCTAGCGATTGGTTTAAACAAGCTAGAAGGCTTTTCTGTTAACCCTGATTTCATCCAAACTAACATTGTGTTTGCTAAATTAGATGAGTCAGTAGATATCAACCGCATCGCACAAGAGTTAGGTGAACAAGGCATTACGATGTCACCGGGTAATCCTGTTCGCTTTGTTACTCACCGTGATATTAGTGCAGAAGACATCGCTCGATTCCTAACAAAGTTGGCAAATGTACTTTAAGCCATACTAAATGTTCACCCAGAACAAATAAGACTTGAGCTTCCCCTTAGGGGAAGCTTTATAATCATGTTTTTACCGGAGTAAAAACGTGCATTACCCAACCTTCGCTCTAATATTGCTAGCTCTTTCCTCTAACCTTCATGCCTCTGATTTTGGCGACGCTGAACTAGGTAAAGTTAAATCACCAAGCTGCGTTTTTTGTCATAACCCTACCAGTCAATCGACTAATAACTCCTATCCTAAGCTTTCTGGCCAAGATCCAACCTATCTCTTTAATACCATGAAAGCGTATCAAACCGGAGATAGGCAGGGCGATTACGCGGATATGATGCGAGCGCAACTAAGTAAGCTTAACGATCAAGATTTGAAAGACATAGCGGCTTTTTACGCTTTACAAGATTAGCGGCTCCCACCTTCAATAGGTCAATCATCAGCTAAATAAACATCACCAAGTCGCCTATACTTCAAGCAAACTCACTGAGCTCATTGAAGGTCGGGATAGATATACCTTTACACGTATCATCCAACCCTTACAATGTGCAGCAAATATATTTATCAAGGTTTATCTCTATGTCTATTCAATGGTTTCCGGGTCACATGCATAAAGCCCGCAAAGAAATCGAAGAAGTTATCCCACAAGTTGATGTGATCATCGAAGTACTGGACGCTCGTATCCCGTTCAGTAGTGAAAACCCAATGATCTCTTCACTGCGCGGCGATAAGCCTTGTGTAAAAGTGCTGAACAAGCGTGACCTTGCAGATCCTGAACTGACTCAACGTTGGATTGAGCACTTCGAGAAGGAGCAAGGCGTTAAAGCGATTGCGATTACGACTAGCGTAAAAGAAGAAGTTAACCACGTTATGGAGCTGGTACGTAAACTGGCACCGCACCGTGAACAGATGGGCAAAAACATTCGTACAATGATCATGGGCATCCCGAACGTGGGTAAATCGACCATCATCAACTGCTTGGCTGGACGTACGATTGCGGTTACTGGTAACCAACCTGCGGTAACTCGTCGCCAACAACGTATCAATCTGCAAAATGGCGTGATCCTTTCAGATACTCCAGGAATCCTTTGGCCTAAAGTAGAAAACCCACACAGTGGCTTCCGCTTGGCTGCAACAGGTGCTGTAAAAGATACAGCAATGGAATACGATGAAGTGGCATTTTACACAGTAGAGTACCTAGCAAAACAGTACCCTAACCTTTTGCAAGAGCGCTACCAAATTGAAGAGCTGCCTGAGTCTGACATCGAACTGATGGAAGCGATTGGCCGTAAGCGTGGTGCACTTCGTGCCGGTGGTCATATCGACATTCACAAATGTTCAGAAATCCTGCTTCACGAATTGCGTAATGGCACTTTAGGTAAAGTAACGCTTGAGTTGCCAGAAATGATCACACAAGAGCTGATCGAAGTTGAAGAAGCGGCTGCGCTGAAAGCGGAACAACAGATTAAGAAAAAAGAAGAGCGTCGTAAGCGTTACCTGAAGAACAAGCGTTAATCGCGATTAGTTTTTATAATCTGCTTTAATTTCTGTTTACCACTCTTACACCAGCCTCTAGATATTCACGCTCTATCGATAATAGAGCGTGAATATTGCCCGCTACCGTTTGTTGATCTAGCTAACATACTGACAAATCTATAGAAATGGTCGTTTACAATCCCAAAGACTGTGACATACTACGCAAATTATTGTGTATCAATCTCGGCTAATTTCTCAATGCGCTCTTATTCTGGGTTCAAGAATCAAAGATTTAAAACCTATTTCGATAATGAAATTTATTTGCCGTACATAAATTTCATCTACATCCCTATCTCAATATTCTGTGCTTTTATCGTCACCGACTACATCCACTTTGGTAGCGAGTGCATTACGCCTATCATTTTCCGAGTCATACTTTTTTTATTGATGATGGCCGCCGCCAGATACTGTATTACAAACAAACCCAACGTTTTGGAACTCGTAGAAAGTGCCTTCCTTGTAATTAGCTCACTTTTCTTGGTCTATGTCGGTCGACTAGCCATCGAGCTGAACAACTTCGATTACCAAGGTGGCATCATTTTAGTGATGATCTACATTGGTACGTTTTCAAGATTGTCAGCCAGATACAGTATATCTACGCTGTCGTTTATCTTTTTGGCTTATCTCATCGGCCTTGCCCCACTGCTTTATGAAGCGGAGCCAGAGCATGAAATAGAAACAATTTCCGTTTATATCTCGGCTTACATCCTAATCTCAGCGGCCTGTGTTAGACGTGACCTGGAAGTACACAAACGTTTCGCTCAATCCGAGCAACTCCGCAAACAAGCGATTCAGCTTCGCAAGCAATCTAATATGTTCGAGGCCCTTTCCTATCAAGACGCACTAACGGGCTGCTACAACCGCCTTTATCTTCATCAGGTGATAGAACCGAGCATAGACCGTCAGCGATCCATTACATCGATCATGATAGATATTGATCATTTCAAATCGATTAACGACACCTACGGCCATCAAATGGGTGACATGGTGATTAAAGAACTGGCCGATGAGATTCAAAAACGACTACCGACTAGCAGTAACTGCTTTCGATACGGCGGTGAAGAGTTTTTGGTGCTGGTCCAAGGAGAAACCGAGGCTTCAATTGAATCGCTGGTTAATGCCCTTTTAGAATCCCCTACTCGCCTTAGATTAGAAGTAACAATTTCAATCGGTGTGAAACATGCCCCTCAAGCCCTTGGTTCTGTCGAGCAGCTTATCGACGACGCTGACCAAGCACTCTACATTTCGAAAAAAGGCGGTAGGAATAAGATCACATGGTGTGATTAATCGCCCAATATTTCACGCATCTTTACGAATCATTAAAACGACCACTAATTCAATCAAAAAAGCCCCGAGCAACTTAATACTCGGGGCTTTTGTCTTTGTTCTTCTGCTTTAAAATAGCTTCGTTAAGAACCTGCTACTCAGCAAAAAAACAGTATTCAACAAGAATCGACTAAGAATACACAACGCTCGCTGTTTTCTGTTCAAGTTCAACGGGAGAGCTCCAAGAAATCACTTTTTCATTCACTTGGCTGCCACATGGTGCGTTCCAAACTTGCTCTAGTTCTTCTTTGCCACCAATCGCCTGATAAAAAGCAATCGCTTGGTGGTTCTCAGACATCACCTCTAGGTAAAGCCCTGAGTCCGAATAGTATTGCTGCAACCACTTCGACAATTCAGACAACAGACGCTTGCCTACACCTCGTCCACGATAATTATTATCTACATGTAACGCATCGATGAACGTACCACGCTCAAAGTTGTGATTACCGAACGCGCAGACAAAACCAACCAGTAAACCGCCTTCCTCAAGCAATAAAACATGTTGGTTGAAAGGAGGATTAATCAAACGAGTCTGCCAAATAACAGATCTGTCCTCCAAAACATCATGTTCTAGGTAATCATCAGCAAGAATGCCACGGTAATATAGCTTCCAGCTATCCGCGTGTAATTGGGCAATCCGCTCATAATCTTTATATTCAGCTACCTTAATTTCCATTTATTAGCCCTTAGTACTTCCATTTATGACTTGCTACTACATTTCACACTACCTTTATACAATATTTAAGCAAAACATACTAATACACGTTTACACTTTCAATATTGACTTACACGTGTACGCTGATATTCTAGCGCACAGATGTAAGCCCAATGGAAATTTGCTAATGAATAGTGCCGACAAACAATCTACAAAAAAGCCGCCATTAATCTGGCTCAATATTTTTGTGTTCTCTTTTAGTATGCTGCTTGCTGTTGTAGCGGCTCCCGTTTATGGCTACTTTTTTGGCTATGGCATGGAGCACTGGATATGGCTAGCAATCTGCTTTACGTTCTGTAACCTTTCAATCACGACAGGTTATCACCGCTTATGGTCACATAAAGCGTTTGAAGCGCATTCAAGCCTAAGATTCCTGTTTGCATTAGGTGGTGCATTTGCCCTGCAGAACAGCGCGCTACACTGGTCTTCTGATCACCGTGTTCACCACAAGCATGTCGATAACAACGACAAAGACCCATACTCTGCAAAACGTGGATTTTGGTACTCACACATTGGCTGGATGATTCGTAATTACAGCACCTCAATGTACGAAAACTACGAAAACTGCCGTGACCTTAAAAAAGATAAGATTGTTATGTGGCAGCACAAGCACTATGTTCTGTTAGCATTACTAATGAATTTCGGTGTTCCTATCGCTTTAGGCGTGATTTACGGTGACGTGATTGGCATGTTGTTAATCGTAGGTGCAGTTCGTTTGGTACTTAACCACCACACAACATTCTTTATTAACTCTCTTGCTCACATCTGGGGTAGCCAACCTTTTACTGACAAAAACACAGCGCGTGATAACGGTGTGTTAGCAGTACTCACTTTCGGCGAAGGCTACCACAACTTCCACCACATCTTTGAGAACGACTACCGTAACGGCATCTACTGGTGGCAATACGATCCAACAAAATGGTTGATTAAGAGTGCTTCGTTGATGGGACTGGCAAGTAAGCTTAAGAAAACCCCTCAAGCTCGTATTGAGAAAGCTGAAGCGTCAATGTTACTTAAACGCACCCAGCAAAAAATCATGCATCGTGCCGACAAGCAACAAATCGCAGAGAAGCTTCAACAAGAGTTTGATGCTCTAGTATCAAACATGAACGAATATTACGAAGTTAAAAAACAGCTACTTGAAAGCAAGCGCGAAGACGTTGTGAAGAAGTACGAACACTCTGTTCTTAAGGTTCGTTATCAGCAAATCAAAATGAATTTCGAACAACAGAAGAAAAATTGGGCAATGACGGTTGAGCAATACGCTTAAGGTAAGACAGTACGCTTAACACCCCAGTAACAACACAGTTTGATTCTTATTCAAAAGCCCTCATATTGCTATGAGGGCTTTTTTTAATAAGCATAACCTACTCGGCTCTGGCCCTATGCTCTCGAGTTTGAATTGTGGATGGTAAGAACCATAGTTATTGGATTTCAGAACTCTTTCTTCATTCTGAATTTATACTTATATTACTTAAACTTACCGAGTTTAAAGCGAAGGAATTGAAAATGAGCAAACTGACTATTATTGCAACGATCGTCTCTAAAGAAGACAAAACTGAGCTTGTAAAAGCTGAGATGATTAAATTGATCGATAAAACCCGTGTTGAAGACGGCTGTATTAACTACGATCTGCACCAAGATAACAGTAACCCTGCTCACTTCGTTTTTCATGAGAACTGGGAGTCTGAAGTTCATCTAGAGAAACACTTAGCGAGCCAACACATCGCTGACTACATGGCTGCGACTGAAGGTTGTATTGAAACCTTTGTGCTTAATAAAATGACGCACATTGCCTAACCAGTCACTCAGTACTAATTCAATAAAAAGCCCTGCTCTGATCGCAGGGTTTGTCTTTTCTACAAGCTTATATCTGCTCATTCTAATAATGAAAAAACCCGCCAGAGTAGCGGGTATGGTCAATAATCATGACTGTCAAAGACAGATAGGTAACAACCATCAATCCAATATTGAGTACCACTTTACAGTGGCACTCTGACATTTCTTTTGCTGATCGCTAGCACGGGGGCACTAGTTAAAAGCACGAGCCAAAATGCCATTCCCTTGATATTGGTAAACACTTGAATTACTACTTACAAAGACCGATTCTCCGGGCTTAAGAGAAACTGACCGCCCTTCTGAAGTGACGGTCGCCTCTCCTTCCACACAGAACAAGATCTCCGCGCTACGTAGATACTGTGACTTGCTCTCATCAGTCGCAGACAAGATATCAAAGCCAAAGTCATCCACTGGAATCGGATAACTCATCTTGCCCTCTTTCAATACAGGCTTAAGGCGGATATCTTCTGGCTTAATCGGCTCAAAGATTGTGTTGTCGATAAGCTCAGGGACATCGATATATTTGGGAGTGAGACCGGCACGCAGCACATTGTCTGAGTTTGCCATAATCTCTAAACCCGTACCTTGAACATAAGCATGTGGGGTTTCTGCGAACAGGAACATCGCTTCACCGGGCGCCAGCTCAACCGTGTTAAGCATTAATGGCGCAAATAAGCCAATATCACCTGGATAATGCTGTTTGAATTCGATGCTGTATTGAAGAGCTTCACGCCCCATGACCGTTTTGGCTGGTCGCGCATGTGCAGCATAAAGCTCATTAAGCGCAGACGCTTTGCGGTCACCTTCAAGAGACATAATGGCGCTAAAGAACGACTTCAAAGAATCACTGTCGGCATTGGCTTTTAGTACATTAAGCTCAATCGCTAACGAAGGAATATCCGCTTCTTCGAACAAGGCAATAATGTCGTCGATTGGACGAAAGCCATTCATCGCTTTGTAGAAGGTCAACGCATAAACCAACTCAGGTTTATGGTTTGGATCTTTGTAGTTGCGATTAGACGCATTCAAAGGGATACCAAGTGCATTCTCACGCTCAAAACCTAATTCTGATTTTCGCTTGTTCGGGTGAACCTGAATCGATAACGGTGTTTCAGCGGCCAACACCTTAAACAAGAAAGGCAATTCACCGAAACGAGCCGCCGTGTATCCGCCTAAGACATCGATTTTGTTTTCATCAATCATGTGAGAAAGCGATTCACCGGTATCGCCTACCTTTGAACAACCATTTGGATGAGCACCCATCCAAATTTCTGCTTGAGGTTCCTGGTTTGGGTTCACAATACCAAACAATTGGTTAATGGAGTCTTTGCTTCCCCATGCGTAGTTTTGAATAACGTTGTCGAGTTTAAATAGAGACATAATTACTTCTCATTAAAAATCTGGCTACCAAGCTTGAGCGTGGCGGCGATATTACGGGCAGTGCGAGTCAGGTTTTGATTCGCTTCTGATAAAACTTGGTCTAAAGACTGAGGTGAACGTACGGTTCCAAATAAGCTAGACATTGAGCCGTAAAGTTTTTCAACGTCTTGCCCCAAAGAGCCCGCAATTCCAATGGTTGGAATACTCAACTTTTGAGCTCGCTGAGCGATGCCGAAAGGTGTTTTACCTTGCAGGGTTTGGTTGTCCATCTGCCCCTCTCCGGTCACGACCAGTGAAGCACCTTCAAGAACCTTATCTGCATCCAAGGCATCTAATACCATCTCAATACCCGCTTTAATTTGGATATTGAATGCAAGACTTAACCCCAGAGGTGTACCACCAGCAGCACCAAATCCAGCTGTGTCGCGATGATTAGTACCCGTATGTGCTTGAGCGATATCGGCAAAGTGCCCGATCGCAGTATCAAGTTGTTCAACTTGAGCTTTTGATGCGCCTTTTTGCGGACCAAACACAGTACTGGCTCCGCTTTCGCCACATAATGGATTATTCACATCACACGCGACCACGAACGTCACTTCTTTGCATCTAGGGTGCAGTCCTTCAAGATCGATGCTTGCTAACCGGCTTAATTCGGCGCCGCCACCAGATAGCTCGTTGCCTTGCTTGTCTAATAACTTGCCTCCCAACGCTTGTAAGATTCCAGCACCTGCATCATTGGTTGCGCTGCCGCCCAAACCAATAATGATTTGTTCAACACCTTGATCTAGTGCATCTTTGATCAATAGCCCAGTACCAAACGAAGATGCGGTTAACGGTGCTCTTTCTTCTACGGTTAATAGGTCTAAACCCGATGCTTGAGCAAATTCCACCAAGGCAGTTTTTACGTTGGCGCCATCAACAGTCTGTTCCAACGAAGCCCAATAAGCCGTACATTCACGCCCGATTGGATCCGTCGTGTGCAGCCGTCGCTTCTTACCATTGAGCGCCTCTAGCAACACGTCTACCGTGCCTTCTCCGCCATCGGCGAGTGGCATTTTCACAAACTCTGCGTAAGGGAAAACATCGGCAAATCCACGCTCAATGCAAGACGCAACTTGATGAGCGTCGAGTGATTCTTTAAATGAATCAGGGGCAATTACAATTTTCATTGTCGTTCACCATTCCCGCCCACCAAGGTGAGCGGGTTATCGAAATTAGAATTTGATTTGGAATGTTTTTGCTTGGCAAGGTGCTATCTGGCCGAACTCTTCAGATGCTACATCACCTTCGCGTACGCGCTCGTCCATGCTTGTCTCTTTCCAGCTTGAAACCGCTTGAGTAAAAGAGATTGAATCCGATACTGAACCCGATTCTGCCGGGTTGTAGACACGCATGATCAGTGCATCTTCGTCTTCCGCTTTCTTCAGCACACTCAACACCGCGCCTGATTGTTGCTTAGACAGAAGGCTAAAACTCATCGGTAGGTTCTGCTCACCCACGTTGAGCTTCATCGCGTTGTAAGGGATCTTGTTGTAGCATTCGATTAGAGTGACATTGTCACGTGCTTGCGCCATGATGTTCGCGTCAATATGGTTACCAGAGAAGCCACACAGTGTGAATTCACACACTAATTTGCCGCGCACTTGTGAATCTGGGGTCGGGATCTTGATACCAGAAGGACGCCCCGGACGAAGCAATAGCTCTTCTTTACCCAACACGCCAATACCACGGAATAGTGTCAGTGCGAAGGTATCTCTATTTTCGTCACCTTTAGATGCAATCACTTCAAATTCACGCAGACCATTCGACATAATAGCCATACCCGCTTTGCCGTTTTCTAGCGCAGCAAAGTTCATTAACTGATACACAGGAACCGGTGCTTCTTTCCACTTCTCTTTTTCCCAAACCGCCATTGCAGGGTCATTGGTTGGTCGAGTAATACAACCGAACTGGTTATCTGCTACCACAGTTTCAGAAATAAATGGCGTAGGTACTAATACACGTACACGGTGGTCGTCGGCTTGGTTGTCCAATTCCATACGGACTTCGATGCGGCGAGAACCTTGCTTCAATACCACTTGGCATTGCGCTTCAACGAATCCATTTTGACCCGTGCGTTCTTCACGCTCTGTAAGGTTTGCTGGCACGTTCATGCGGAAAGCGATGTTTGCTACCGATTGGAAACCTTGGTGGTCAATTGATGTTTCTACCGGGAATTCATCAGAGTACAACAGCCACTCTTGACGAGATGGAGAGTAATCGTACTCATCGCCGTCATCAGAACCATCTTCTAAACGAAGTGCTTGGTCGAATACTTGCTCTGTCTCTTTATCGAAAATAGTCAGAGTACCGTTGTCGTTTACATTAATTCGGTAGTATTCGTTCTCTAGCAAGTAGTCTTTCTGCTCTGCGACTTTAACTGCGCCCTTCTCATTACCTTGGATGTGTAACGTGGTGAAACCCATCGCTGGTACAGTGCGTTTGATTTGAATATCAAACTCCATGAAAGGGTCGTAGTTGCCGTAGTGAACGATTTGACGGTCTACTTTACCTGGGTCGATTTGGCGCTTGTCTTGGATGAAGTATTCAACTGGGTTTTCGTTTTCATCAAAGATAGAAAATTCTTGAGCACGGATAGTGATGGTTGTGTTCACCACTTCTTCACGCTCATACGGAGAAAGGTTAAACATCGCCAGTTTGTCGCAACCTTCGCGATCCGGCATATGGTCAACGATTTTACGTTTGTAGAAGTGGATTAGGTTTGTCGCCATGTCGTCCGCAAGGATGTAACGGTTTAGGATTTCAGCGTGTACCTTGTCTGAACAACAGCAACCAATAGAGTCATGAGCATGGTTCTTCATGCTCTCTTTCCACATTTTCTCAATCAAACCGTGGTGATATTCGAAACCTAATGTCCAAGCGATAGACGCTAGAGGTTCTAGGATGTTTACAATCTTGTTTTCGATTTCCGCATGGATCAGTTTGATGTCCATACGCGTAGACGAAATAGTACGGTGAACACGCATGTATTTACCGTCGTTGAATTCGCCTTTAATTGTGTCGAGTTGGTCGCGTGCTGCTTCTACTTTTTCGAATACTTCTTCAAAGCGGCTCATTGAGAATTCGCGATCTGGGTAGATTTCGCGAAGTTTGTCCATTACTTCAAAGATGTCTTTTTGAATCGGCATTTGGTCGTGGCCGTTCGGTAGCAAGATATCTTTAGTCACCGATGGCTTTTCTAGCACTGGGAAGTACTTATCTAAACGAGCACGCAAGCCTTCTTCGTCTTGTGGAAGGTATTTACCAATCGCGTAACCCAGCGGAAGCACTTGTGCCGTTACTTCACTGCCGTCATTAGACTGCCATAAGAATTCTGTTTTGTTGGTGCCATGACGCTCTGAACAACCACGCCAGAACATTGCACGCGTGATGTCGAAGCCGTTGTAGATCATTGGCAGCTGTGAGCTCATGCTAAATGAATCTGGTAGGTAACCAATCTTCATTGCATCGCCAAACTTCATACAGTCACGAATACCATACATCATGTTGCGTACAATTGACTCACCAGAAACTTGCATTGTGTCGGTTTGAGAATACCAAGGGCCAATAATTAACTTGCCCGCTTCAACCAATGCTTTTACGCGCTCTGTGTTTTCTGGTTTGATTGCGAAGTAGTCTTCTAAAACGGCGGTTTGACCATCTAGAACGTAGTATTTGTATTCTGGATCGCTCTCCAGACGGTTCATGATTTCTTCCATGTTGTTCACAAGAAGAATACGAGACTCTTCTGTTGTGAAATACCATTCACGATCCCAGTGCATGTGAGGAGTAATATGTACGCGTGATGTAGTCATAATCATTTACCTAAATGTGTCGCTTCGAGTAAAACTAAAGTTCGAACCCAAATACGACTAAATTAAATTTTTTCAAGGGGTTAAAATTGGCTGTCACTAAATTTAGGGTGCAGAAAACCACGCCCAGAATCTGTGTGAATAAAACCGTTAGGAGCACAGGTATTTAGGACAGCCAGTTGTTTGTTATTTTTTATATATTGATTTCGCAGTGAGTTAGGAGCTAACTCAAAATTCAGTTAGTTCTGTGTTGCAGTACTTGCTTCAAACTTACCCTTTTTTACAGCGTGACCACGCCACATCAGAAGAGTAACAGTTGAAATCACTGTGCCGACAATCGCAGCACCGAACCAGATTGCAGCAGCAGAGAATGCGCCCAAACCTGAATCGTGTAACAAGAAGATAGAGAAAATACCTGCACCCGGAGTCGATAGACCGATACCTGCCGCACCAACCATCGCGCCTGTAACCACAGAGCCTAGTAGGAATGAACCGATTACACGGATTGGATCTTCAATCGCCATTGGGATTGCACCTTCGGTAATACCCGCTAGGCCAAGTAGCCATGTAGATTTACCGGTTTCAATCTCAAAGTCTTTGAATAGGCGTGGAGCAATCATGGTTGAAGCCGTTACGGTGAACGCCGATACCATTTTTACTGAACCAAAGATTGCGTATGGGCCATAAACACCGTTCGCCATTGCACCTAAACAGAATGCGTAAGCGGCTTTGTTTACCGGACCACCTAAGTCGAATGATACAAAAAGACCAAGAATCGCACCCAATAACAGCGCATTGGTGCCAGACATACCGTTCAACCAGTCCGTTAGACCTTGGTTTAGGAACGCTACAGGTTTACCTATAACAAATAGCATCAAGCTACCTGCCACCAAAGTACCGATCACCGGATAAAGGTAGAAAGTAAGGAAGCCGTTAAACGCAGGGCCTAAGCGAACATGCTCTTTTACCCAACGCATCACGTAACCAGCAATCAAACCACCAACAACACCGCCTAGGAAACCAGAGCCAATGATGTTTGCTGCAATACCTGCGGCAAAACCAGGACCAAGTGCCGGTTTATCTGCTAATGAGTAAGCTGTGTAAGCCGCCAGTACTGGCACCATCAATGTACCCAGTAGGCCGCCACCTAGTTTGCGATACATCCATAGCCAAGAATCTTTTGTTGCGTAGAGCTCTTGCAGGTCAAAAATTTGCGCGATAAGAACAGCAACCGCAAGAACAGTACCACCAGCAACGATAAGAGGAACCGCGTAAGAAATACCAGAAAGCAGTGCTTGTTTAAGCTCAGTTTTCAACGGTAGTTTCTTCGGTTTGTCATCGGTAGCAACTTTACGTTCTGCACCGTTACCTTTTTTCGACTCTTCAATCGCTTCATTAAGAATGCGTTCACCGTGCTTAATCGGTTCTGCAACTGGGGTTTCAACACGAGGAATGCCATTAAAGCGCTCAGATTCTTTAATCGCAACTTCAGCAGCAAACACACACGCTACAGCATTATTAAGTTGTTCCGCAGTTAAGCGATCTTCAATACCGTTTGCGCCCTGCTTTTCAACATGAACCTTGTAGCCAAGCTTTTTGCCGGCTTTTTCTAGGTATTCTGCCGCCATATAAGTATGAGCAATACCTGCAGGGCAAGCAGTAACGCATACAATTGTCGGTGCATTTGTATCTAAGTTGTCTTGTTTTTCTTCTTGTTGATTGTCGCCATCAAGAAGCGCAAAGATTTCTTCAGCCGTTGTCGCTTTTAATACCGCTTCGCGAACATCGTCGTCAACCAATGTAGTTGTCAATGCAGTGAGCAGATGCATGTGGGTAGAACCCGCTTCTGCATTTGGAATCGCAATTAGGAAGATAAGATTTACATCTTCGTCTTCATCCAAGCCTTTCCATTTCATGTCTTCTTTAAGCGTTGCTACAGCGAAGCCAGCTTCTTTAACCGCGTCAGTCTTGCCATGCGGTACTGCTAGGCCTTCACCAAGCGCTGTCGGGCCTTGCTCTTCACGAGCAAATACTGCATCAAGGTACTCTTGCTTGTTATGCAGTTTGCCTTGCTGATCCAGTTGGTCAGCAAGTGCGTAAATCGCTTCTTCTCGACTGCTAAACGTAGTTTGCAGATTTACGAGCGACTTATTCGTTAGAGTAGTAAGTTTCATAACCTTTGTCCCATAGTCACGGATTAGTACGACAGTCGTCCCTGTCGACGAGATGAATAATACAACTTCAAGACATTTAATCCGTGATCACGATCTCATCAATACATATTTGTATTTAATTTGTATTTAAAACTGTATTGGTAAATCCTTTAAGAAAGCTTGTTATGTATCGTTTAATTTGTATTATATGTACTACAAAACGCCAATACGATGCTCACACTAACCTTTAAAGCAAAGCTTATATAGAGCAAATTTACGTATTTAAGGTACAGGTTGTTAATCAAAGTCTAGTTGTCCTAGCGCACAAATGAGGCAAAAATGGCAAGACTCCCTATGTATCGCCAAATCGCCGATGCAATAAGAGAAAAGATCAGTTCTGGAGAATATAAAGTTGGAGAAGCACTCCCAACGGAAGCGCAATTGCGTGAAGTATTCCAGGTAAGCCGCGTAACGGTTAGGCAAGCACTGAAACTACTGATCGAAAACGATGAGCTTGAAAGCGTTCAAGGCAGCGGCACTTACGTAAAAGAGAACAAGATCAATTACGACATCTACAAACAGTCGAGCTTTCAAGAAAAGTGGGCGCATTTGGATGTGGTTACACACAGTGAAGTTCTGGCCTTCGAAATGAAGCCGTGTTCTTTGGCGATGTCTGAACATTTAGATATCAAAGAAGGCGAATTGGTTTTCTACGTAAAACGTGTTCGTTTCATAGACAACAATCCAATCACGGTTGAAGAAACTTGGTTACCTGTTGCTCTATTCCCAGATCTCACCTATCAAGTGATGCAGACATCAAAATACGACTTTATTGAGAACACCAAAGGCATGGTGATTGATCGAAGTGAGCAGGAATTGGTACCGATTCTTCCGCCTGAAGACGTTGCTAAACAGTTAGGTATTGACCCAGCTCAGCCTATCATTGAAAAACGTACTCGCGGTTACCTCGCCAATAACACTGTATTTGAATACAGCCGCAACTACTTCACGTCTAACGATTACCGATTCACTTTGGTCGCAAGACGCCAGAGATAATGCTCATCAGCGAGTTCAGATAATAGCAAAATGACCAACACAGAGAGCGCCTTGTTCTCTGTGTTTCTATGCTGTTAAATCAATCATAAAACCAACTTTCCTACCCAAATATTCCTAAACCAATATCAAGTAACCTCACGAAAGATCATTCACATTCATTTAAATACTGTTCTGGCGCTTTGACCATAAACTAAGCGCCAAATTACAAGAACAACAGTCGACAGGAATGTAGATGAATACCAAACAACTTGAGGACGCTGTAAGTGAAGTGAGCTTATTCAATCAGCACCTCCACTTAATCCAATCCGTGCATACCATTCCGACCCCAAAAATTAATTGGGAGTCGATTGCGATGGAGCCTGCGCCGACAATGCCAACGGTTCGATTCGATCACTGTCTACTCATCAGACTAACACTTAGTTCGTCGTGTTAAATCACTTTATATACAAAACCATTATGTCGAAACACACTATCTCACGAACATCGCACCCATTAGCAAATACAATTTCATACACACGATTCCTACCAAAGCTACCTTTAGTTCTAATCGCTTTCTCTATGCCCCTATTCGCAGAAGAAGTTGAAGAAGTGGTACTCGAGGACGAAGTCGTATTAAATGAAGGTTCTGAGTTAAACGAAGAAGCTGAAGAATCGCCTTATTATAACTTGTGTTTTAGCGCTTACTTATGGGAAGTAAGTAGGCGTTAAACATAAGTAATCTTTAAATGTAAGTAAGCTTAAAAGCTAAGATTCTCACCTCTTTACTCCGATAAACACCCACTTCGTTACACGTTTCCTTCCAAAGTACAAAAAATACTCGCGATTTATAAAACAACACCACCATATGCAAATAGAACAACCAAAGGTGATCCAAGTTATATTCTAACAAGCCACAAAATTTGTTTATTAACATCTAAACAACAGTAGTTATTCACGATTTACAACCACAATTAACATCGAAAAAAATGTTTGTCTTAGATCATATCAACCTCAACTATGCCTCGTGCCACAGTGCAGTTTTCTGTACATTCATTGTCATATTCTGAAACACTTTCTTATATTTTTTAAACTTTGTGGAGATTTCTATGTTAGAGCTCTTGATCGGATTAGTGATTACTATTGCTGTTGGTTACTTTATTGTAAAAGGCTATAAAGCGGCGGGTGTATTACTAACTGCTGGCCTTGCCCTACTTCTTATCACCGGCCTTATTGGTCACACAGTCTTACCAGCTAAGGTAGCTTCAACAGGTAACATGGTTACCGACTCACTAGAATTTGTTAAATACATGCTTCAGTACCGCGGGGGCGGCCTAGGCATGCAAATCATGCTTCTTTGTGGTTTTGCTTCTTACATGACGCACATTGGTGCTAACAACGTGGTAGTGAAACAGTTCTCTAAACCGCTTGCTGCGATCAAATCTCCCTATGTACTTCTTGTTGCGGCTTACATCGTAGCGTGTCTGATGTCTCTAGCAGTAAGTTCTGCAACGGGTCTTGGTGTGCTATTGATGGCAACCCTATTCCCAATGATGACGGCAATGGGTATTTCTCGCCCAGCGGCAGTTGCAGTTTGTGCGTCACCTGCAGCCATCATTCTTTCACCAACGTCTGGTGATGTGGTTATCGCGGCAGAAAAATCAGGCATGTCTCTTGATGTGTTTGCTGTTCAAACGGTACTGCCTGTTTCTATCTGTGCGATCATCGTGATGGCGGGTGCGGCTTTCTTCTGGAACAAATACCTAGATAAGAAAGAAAACACACCAATGGAAAAAGTAGACGTTTCTGAAATCGAAACAACGGCGCCGGCTTTCTACGCTGCACTTCCATTCCTACCTATCATCGGCGTTTTCCTATTCAACGGTCGTACGATTCCAGGGCTTTCACTTGATATCTACACTATTGTGGTAGGTTCTATCTTCGTAGGAGCAGTTATCGATTACGTTGTTAAGAAGTTTGATGGCGAGAAAACACTAGAAGATCTAGACTCTTGCTACCAAGGCATGGCTGACGCGTTCAAAGGCGTGGTAATGCTGTTGGTTGCGGCGGGCGTATTTGCTCAAGGTCTAATGTCTATCGGTGCAATTGATAACCTAATCGGTCTTGCCGAATCTGCAGGCGCAGGCGGCATCGCATTGATGCTTATCCTCACAGGTCTAACGGTTGCTGCGGCAATTGCGACAGGTTCAGGTAATGCACCTTTCTATGCATTCGTAGAACTGGCTCCATCATTAGCGGCGAAAATGGGCTTGAACCCAGCGTTCCTAATCATCCCAATGCTTCAAGCATCGAACCTAGGTCGTACAATTTCACCAGTATCTGGCGTAATCGTAGCGACTTCTGGTATGGGTAAAATCAGCCCATTTGAAGTCGTAAAACGTACGTCTGTACCGGTAATCTGTGGTCTTATTACGGTTATCTTCGGTACGCTTGTATTGGTTCCAATGTCGGCGTAAGCCTTAAGTTTCTAATCTCAAAGAACGAAGAACAAACGAACACCAATACTGAATATAAAATGCGTAAACAAAAAGGCGCTGAACTTAATAAGTTCAGCGCCTTTTTTAATGTCACTTTCTCAACATCGTTAAAACTATCGAGACATGTACAAAATGTATAAACAGTCAGGCTTGAAATAGTGTTATCTCAAAGGAACAAGCCCTACTTCATTTCACCATAGCGTTCTAGATACAGAACCGTTGCAGCGGTACGGGAAGGCACTTGCAGCTTTTTCAACAAGCTTTTCATATGTACCTTAACTGTCGATTCAGAAATAAACAGGTGATCGGCGATCTGCTTATTACGGTAACCTTTCGCGACTTCTTGAAGGATCTGCATTTCACGTTCAGTCAGTTGTTCGAAGATATCATTGCGGCTTCCAGCATCATTTAGGTAACGAGCAACCACACTGCTGTAAGCCTTGTCACCGCTGTTTGCTTGCTTAAGCAGTTCAATTAACTCATCGGGTTCAGTGTCTTTCAACAAGTAGCCATCAGCGCCTGCTTTTACAATCGCTTCAATGTCTGCAGGGCTATCAGAAACCGTTAGAATAACAATGTTTGCGCTAGAACCGTCAGTGCGAAGTGCTTTCAAGGTATCTAAACCAGACATGCCCTTCATATTGAGATCCAAAAGGATCAAATCAGGTTCTTCTTCATGGGCAAGAGCGACCGCTTCAGTACCGTTACTTGCTTCTGCAATCACTTCGAATTCATCTTCAAAGCTCAGTAATTGGCTTATACCTCTGCGCATCAATGGATGGTCATCAACCAGCATTACTTTACAAATCGTCAACTTTAACTTCCTTCAAACTTTTATATTTCAATATGACTGTACAGCCTTCACCTTGAGCCGCTTCAATCGTTAAGTCGCCATTCAGTCTTGCCGCACGCTCCTGCATAATGCTCATCCCATAGTGGTTCATCTTCGAACTACTTGGGTCAAAGCCATCTCCATTATCCTTAATCACGACGAATACTTCACCTTCCTCATCGATACAGCATACATCTATCAAGTCGGCATTGGCGTGTTTTATTGCGTTTATTGTTGCTTCACGAATCAATTGAAGCAAGTGAACCTGACTGTGCGCATCAAGCTCAATCGATGAAAGATTATTGGTTAGGTTAATCTTCGCTTCTGTTCTTTCGCTGAGTTCTTCAAGCATGGTGCTCAAAGCCTCTCCGAAGTTGCCCTCTTTTATCGTCAACCTAAAGGTTGTGAGCAACTCTCGTAACTGAGTATAGGCATCAGCCAAACCGTTACCGATTTCCGACGCTATTTGTTCCGACTGCTCTCGGTGTTGTTGCTCTGGCAGTTTGCCAATCACACGCTTCAGCAATGTCACTTGGATTTTCAAGTACGACAGTGATTGAGCCAGTGAATCATGCAGTTCACGTGCAATTGTTGCACGCTCTTCCATAATAATAAGCTGCTCAGCTTTTTTTTGCGCACGATTATAATAGATAGCTCGCGATAAGAGTTGGATAAAACTATCAATCAGCGTCCTGGTTGAATGGCCATGATGATATGAACAATATAAATAGCCCAAGATAAGCTCATTATCATCCAGCTTCATTTCAAATTTTTCATAGTCTAAGTTCGAGTCGTACCCTTCATCCATAATCAGTGAACGACCTGAGTTGTCTACAATCTCTAGCCTTAACGATTCGATGCCCTCTAAGCTCACGAGGTGTTGGAGGATTGCTCGGAAATTCTCTGGGGCGATACGTGTTACGGTCAGCTCTTGTGAAGAGTGATACAACGCCTGGAGTGATTGGTTAGCGTTTTGTAGCTCAATCGTCTTTGCATCCACCACATCTTCAAGGTTTCGATAAAGCACGCCTAAATCTTTGGCCATCGAGTTGAAGGTTTTGGTCAAAATGCCCATTTCGTTGTTACTGGTCACCTTGAGTTCTACCTCGAAGTCGCTGTTTTTGATTCTTTGGCTCGCACCGACAAGAGCATGTAGCGGTTTAACAACCTGTTTACGTACAAAGTGAACAACAAAAAGAGATATGACCAGAATCCCACCAAGGCCGATACCACCAGCCCACGCTAACTTTATTAACTTGTCTTCAGAGAACTCTTGCAGCTTATAAACGAAGCCATCGATTTCAGCCACGAAGTTTTCAACCAACACGAGATAGTGATCGCGCTCTTCGCTATTCAAGACCTGTTTTAGCTCATGCCAACGGCCGATAATTAAATAGTAATCTTCTGTGATGTCTGTCGGAACATTCCAACTGACCAAATTAGTCATGGATGGCGAGTAAAGAGAACTTTCGAATTCACGAATATGAGATTCATAATCGACAGATTCTATTTGAATATCATGGGCTAAACGGTAGCTTTGCATTCGCATTGAACCGGCCACGTTAACCGCTTCCGCATCATTCAAACTTGAAGCCAAAGTAAAGATGGCAAAGCCAGTCGTAGCAACCGACAACAGCAGTATAGAGAGCAAAGATTTTGCTATCGTACTTGTTACAGATGAAACCGGTTTTATAAGCAAAAGTGCCTTCCTATTGATAAATGACTTGCCAGCGATATCGTATTGTCACACATCAAAAATCATAGCTCCATTCAATATGTGATCACTCGCTCCGTAATTTATTGATCTAAGACAATATATGCCCCCAATTAGCCCTTAGGGGGTATTTATACAATTGTTTCTAAAACTACACTACTTGTGAGGACTCATTACAAGATATTAATAGAATAATGACCTACAATTACAACATCTTAGTAACATCTATAGGTATCTAGTGGTAGATCTATCAAAACGCCGTCTTTTTTCAAGACGAAAAGTTGACTCAAGCCAGATTCGTTTGCCTTGGATTGACAGCCTAGAAAGCTTTACAGATGACTGTACTCGCTGCGGTAAATGCATCGAGAGTTGTGAGACTAAGATAATCATTGTAGGCGATGGTGGTTTTCCCACTGTAGATTTCTCTATTGATGAGTGTACGTTCTGCTATCAATGTGCAGATGTTTGTCCCGAACCCATTTTTAAGCCAAAGCAAGGAGAGCCTTGGCAAGCAAAAGCACAAATCTCTGATAAGTGTTTAGCGCAACAAAATGTTGAATGCCGAAGCTGTGGTGACATGTGTGAACCTATGGCCATTCAATTTCAACTTAGAGCAGGCAGTGTTGCTCTACCAAAAATCAAGTTAGATGAGTGTAGCGGTTGTGGCGCCTGCGTAGCAATTTGCCCTACTTCGGCTATTCTTGTGAGTAATGCATAAAACAAAAATAACGAGAGCAATTTATGGCACTAAATGAAGTGCATATATCAAGTTTAGTCGTGCATGTGAGCCCTGAGCATCTAAATGAGATCAAAGCGGAGATCGAGCAATTCGATAACGCTGAAATCTACGGAGATAGCCCTGAAGGCAAAATCATCGTGGTCCTAGAAACTGAAAACCAAGGTTTTATAACGGACACCATCGAAGCAATAAACAACATTAAGAACGTTTTAGGGACAGCTTTGGTTTATCACCAAATCGAAACTGGACTCGACGAAACGGATTTAGAAACTGGAAGCAACAATTCTCAACTTGAGGGTGAAGTATGAAAATGACAAGACGTGCGTTTGTGAAAGCAAACGCAGCTGCATCAGCGGCAGCCGTTGCAGGTGTAACACTACCGGCAACAGCAACCAACCTGATCGCTAGCTCTGATCAAACAAAAATCACGTGGGATAAAGCGCCTTGTCGTTTTTGTGGTACGGGCTGTTCGGTACTAGTAGGTACTCAAAACGGCAAAGTTGTTGCGACTCAAGGCGATCCAGAAGCTCCTGTAAACAAAGGCCTTAACTGTATCAAAGGCTACTTCCTTTCAAAAATCATGTACGGCAAAGACCGTCTAGAACAACCTCTTCTTCGTATGAAAGATGGTGAGTTCCATAAAGATGGTGATTTCGCACCCGTATCTTGGGACAAAGCGTTCGACGTGATGGCTGAGAAATGGAAAGCTTCACTGAAGAAGAACGGTCCAACAGGTGTTGGTATGTTCGGTTCAGGCCAATGGACAGTAATGGAAGGCTACGCAGCCGTTAAGATGATGAAAGCGGGTTTCCGTTCAAACAACATAGATCCAAACGCTCGTCACTGTATGGCTTCTGCTGTAGTAGGCTTCATGCGCACTTTCGGTATTGATGAGCCAATGGGTTGTTACGATGACTTTGAACACGCAGACGCATTCGTACTGTGGGGTTCAAACATGGCAGAAATGCACCCAGTACTATGGACTCGTATTACAGATCGTCGTCTAAGCCACCCACACGTTAAAGTAAACGTACTGTCTACTTACTACCACCGTTCTTTCGAGCTTGCAGACACGGGTTACATCTTCAACCCTCAGTCTGACCTTGCGATAGCAAACTTCATCGCAAACTACATCATCCAAAACGATGCGGTTAACTGGGACTTCGTGAACAAGCACACGAACTTCAAGCAAGCAACGACAGACATCGGTTACGGTCTGCGTGACGATGATCCACTACAGAAAGCAGCCGCAAACCCTAACTCAGGCGAAATGACTGCTATCTCTTTCGAAGACTACAAAGCGTCTGTTGCTGAATACACAGTTGAGAAAGCGTCTGAAATGTCAGGTGTATCTCAAGAAGACCTTATCAAGCTGGCTAAGCAATATGCCGATCCAAACATCAAAGTAATGTCACTTTGGACTATGGGTATGAACCAACATACTCGTGGCGTATGGATGAACAGCCTTGTGTACAACATCCACCTTCTTACAGGTAAGATTTCTACTCCAGGTAACAGCCCATTCTCACTAACTGGCCAACCGTCAGCGTGTGGTACAGCGCGTGAAGTTGGTACATTCGCTCACCGTTTACCTGCCGATATGGTGGTTGCTAACCCTAAACACCGTAAAATTGCAGAAGATATCTGGAAACTTCCAGAAGGCACCATTCCACCGGTACCCGGCGCTCACGCTGTTCTTCAAGACCGTATGTTGAAAGACGGTAAAATCAACGCTTACTGGGTAATGTGTAACAACAACATGCAAGCGGGTCCAAACATCAACACTGAACGTCTGCCAGGTTACCGTAACCCAGATAACTTCATTGTATGTTCTGACCCGTACCCAACGGCAACAGCTCAAGCGGCTGACCTCATCCTTCCAACAGCAATGTGGATTGAGAAAGAAGGCGCTTACGGTAACGCAGAGCGTCGTACACAAGCATGGTACCAACAAGTGAAAACTGTAGGTGAAGCTAAGTCTGACCTATGGCAAATCATGGAATTCTCTAAGCGCTTCACTATTGAAGAAGTTTGGGGTGAAGAACTGGTTGCGAAAATGCCTGAGTACCGTGGCAAAACCATGTACGACGTGCTTTACAAAAACGGCAACGTTGATGCATTCCCACTGTCTGAAGCTCAAGAGCTTAACGACGATGCACAAGCTCAAGGTTTCTACGTTCAAAAAGGTCTATTCGAAGAATACGCAGCCTTTGGTCGCGGCCACGGTCACGATTTAGCACCATACGATCGCTACCACCAAGTTCGTGGTCTACGTTGGCCTGTTGTTGACGGTAAAGAGACACTATGGCGCTTTAAAGAAGGTTCAGATCCATATGCTAAGAAAGGTTCTGATTGGGACTTCTACGGCAAACCAGATGGTAAAGCACTGATCATCAATGCACCATACGAAGCGCCACCTGAAGTACCAAACGATGAATACGATATGTGGCTATGTACAGGTCGTGTTCTTGAGCACTGGCACACAGGTACTATGACTCGTCGTGTACCAGAACTTTACAAAGCAGTACCGGATGCACTTTGTTACATCCACCCTGCTGATGCTAAAGCTCGTGGTCTTCGCCGTGGTGATGAAGTTCTTATCGAAAACAAACGTGGTGAAGTACGCGTTCGTGTTGAAACTCGTGGTCGTAACCGTCCACCACAAGGCTTGGTATTCGTACCATTCTTTGATGCAAGAATTCTGATCAACAAGTTGATCTTGGATGCAACGGATCCTCTGTCTAAACAGACGGATTACAAGAAGTGTCCAGTTAAGATCACTAAGGTCGCTTAAGGACAATATGTTCTTACCACTTAGCTCGTAGATCTGACGTTTTTAATATTGCGACTGCTTTTTTCGTTACTTTTTGAAAGAAGTAGTCCACTCAAAGAATTAGCCTTTAGGCGGAGAAATTAACCATGAAAAAACTGATTACTGCCCTACTATCAGCTGGTCTTTTGCTAGCTGGTGCAGTTCAAGCTGAAGCTGAACTGGATAACCCAGGCGGCATTGGTGGCGTAGAATCTCTACGTGGTGCAAGTGAACTTGAAGCAACTCGCGCAGCAGATGACTTCAAAAAGTTCCCTCGTGACCAAGTACTTGAGAGTGACTACGTATACCAACCACCTCTAGTGCCTCATACTATTCGTAGCTATGAAGTTTCTCTTAACGCTAACAAGTGTCTTTCTTGCCACAGCTGGAAAAACGCAAAAGAAATGGGTGCTACTAAAGTGAGTGTAACTCACTACATGAACCGTGAAGATGCGGTACTTGCAGACGTATCACCTCGTCGTTACTTCTGTCTACAGTGTCACGTACCTCAAGCTAATGCTAAGCCACTAGTTGAGAACGAGTTCAAACCTGTAGATTCACTGCGTTAATCGTAGCCGGACTGTAAGAGAGGCTATATATGATAAAATTACTTAAAGCGTTTTGGAAAAGACTTGCGACACCAAGCAAAGCAGCCGTAGGCGTTGTTTTGTTCTTGGGTTTCTCGGGTGGTCTTTTGTTCTGGGGGGCATTCAACACGGGTATGGAGGCAACCAACACGGAAGAATTCTGTTCTGGCTGTCACGCACCTATCGTTGCTGAAATCCAAGAGACAATTCACTACTCTAACCGTTCTGGTGTTCGTGCTATCTGTTCAGACTGTCACGTTCCTCATGAATGGACAGATAAAATTGTTCGTAAGGTTCAAGCATCTAAAGAGCTATACGCACACTTTATTGCGCAAACCATCAATACTGAAGAAAAGTTCAAAGCACGTCGTGCTCACCTAGCGGAACGCGAATGGGCTCGATTGAAGAAGAACGATTCACTTGAGTGTCGTAACTGTCACCAGTTCGATTACATGGACTTCTCAGAGCAGAGCCCCCGTAGTGCGAAACAACACTCGACTGCGCTAGCTTCTGGTGAAAAAACGTGTGTAGACTGTCACAAAGGTATTGCACACAAACTACCAGACATGCACGGCGTTGAAGGCTGGCAATAAGGAGCGATTGAATGAGTACTTTAGAAAGCGTAATTTGGCACATCCTAGGTTACAGCGCTATGCCAGTTATCATTCTTGGTGGCTTTGCAGGTGTTGCAGCCGTATCTCTTTGGATTTTATCTATGGGTAAAGACAAAGAAATCGATTAACAATCGAGATTCCATCAACTTCTACCAGATAATTCTGATATGAGTTGATACGAAAAAGCCACTGATTTGAACTGACCCCCAATAGTTGGACACCAATTATTGGGGGTCTTTTTATGTCCAAATATAGCCGAGAGCTAAAATGTATCATTGCTAAGCAATACTTAGATGGCACGTCATCTCTCTACTTAGCAAAACAATATTCAATTTCTTCAAGGCAGATACGGTATTGGGCTCAAGTCTTTGCCATCCATGGTACTGATTCATTTTTATCAACTAAGCATGCCGAGACTGCTCAAACAAAACGAAAAGCATTGAATTTAATGTGGACGAATGAATGGTCTCTCACGCACACTAGCGCAGTATTAAACCTCTCATCCCCTGGGATACTCTCTGTCTGGCTCAAAAGATTTAATGAGCTCGGTATCAAAGGGCTCAAAATGCGCCAGAAAGGAAGACCCTCAATGAAACAGCAACCTCAACGTACCACTAAGCCTGATAATGAAATGACACTTGAGGAGCTAAAAGAGGAGTTGGTTTACTTACGAACCGAGAATGCCGTTCTAAAAAAGTTGGAAGAGTTGGAGCAGGAAAAAAACCGTCGAACAAAGAAAAAGCGGTCATAGCTCTAACTCTTAAAGGCAAGTACCCGTTAAAGCACTTACTGCACACTCTACAGCTGGCAAAAAGTGTCTTTTATTATCAGGCTCAAACGAGCAAGCGCCCAAATAGCTACGAACGTGAGCTGCGGTTGATAAAGTCAATTTATCATGAACATAAGGGGCGATACGGCTACCGCCGTATTCACTTGGAACTAAAAAATCAGGGGTTCGTGCTTAATCACAAAACGGTTCAAAGGCTTATGGCTCAGCTCAACCTTAAATCGACGGTCAGGATTAAAAAGTATCGTTCATACCGAGGAGAGTCAGGAAAAGCAGCTCCCAACGTTCTTGAAAGAGATTTTAGTGCGACTCAACCCGATGAAAAATGGGTAACTGATGTCACGGAGTTCAAAGTCAAAGAGCAGAAAGTATACTTGTCTCCCGTTGTCGACTTGTTTACTCAGGAAGTGGTTGCTTATAGAGTGGCCAAAAATGCCTGCTTGCCGCTCGTCACGGATATGCTGACGGAGGCTATATCAACGCTTAAACCTAACTCAAAGCCAATTATACACAGCGATCAAGGTTGGCAATATCGCCATCGACAGTATCAGAAAAAGGTAGCAGAGGGTGGGTTAACGCAAAGCATGTCGAGAAAAGGCAACTGCTTGGATAATGCTGTTGCTGAAAACTTTTTTGCTTTACTCAAAACCGAGATGTATCACAACCAAAGCTTTGAAGATGCAGATGCTCTGATAGAGCAAATTAAAGAATACATCGAGTACTACAATACCAAGCGTATAAAAGTGAAACTAAAAGGCCTGACTCCGATAGAATATCGAACTCAGGCCTTGAAAGCCGCTTAACAGAAATGTCCAACTTTACGGGGTCACTTCAATTTCAGTGGCTTTTTTATTATCTGACGTTGTGTATCTTTATAATTGAATGTGACTTAACGCCCTAAGCTTCGTTTTCTGGCGCTTCTTTCTCTGCGGTCTCTTTATCAACCTGCTCTTGATCGACAATCGGCAGCACCTGTTTTACATAGTTGCCTGGCGCTTTGCCAATCACAGGATTAAGCTCTGAGCCTTGATTGAAAGGTTCGATTTTTTCGTCAGTTTCAAAACCTTGTAGCCACTGATTCCAGTGTGTCCACCAAGACCCCTCATTATGAGTCGCATTAGTTAGCCACTCATCCGCCGAGTCGTCTAGGTTGTCATTCAGCCAGAACCCGTACTTCTTCTTATCTGGATGGTTAACAATACCCGCGATATGACCAGATTCACCAAGCACGAACGTCTTGTTGCCACCGGTATTCAAGGCACCACGGTAAGTCCCCTGCCAAAGCGCGATATGATCTTCTTTCGCTGAAATGAAGTAGCTTGGTATTTTTATCTTATTGAGATCAATCCAGACACCGCCTACTTTCACGCCTTTGTCTTGAACAAGTTTATTCTCAAGGTAAAGCTCACGCAGCAAGAAATTATGGCATTTAGCTGCAACGTTAGTGCTGTCACTGTTCCAGTACAACAGATCAAACTCCATTGGGCTGCTGCCTTTTAGGTAGTTATCAATGTAGTAGTTCCAATACAGGCTGTTTTCACGAAGCAAACTGAATGTCACGCTTAATGAACGACCATCCATGAATCCTTTAGCATCGTTCTGTTTCTCAATGGCGTTAATGATCGTTTCATTGATATATGCGCCAACCTCTCCCGGCTGAGAGAAGTCTAATAGAGTCGTAAAAAAGGTCGCAGTTTTAATGCGTTTCTTCATTCTTTTAGCAGCATAGTAAGCGACCGTTGAAGCGAGAACAGTACCACCAATGCAGTAACCTGCAGCATTGATTTGCTCTTTACCCGTGATATCTTCAATTGCCGTCACGGCTTTCGCTACGCCTTCCGTGACATAGTCACCGAACTCTAAGTCTTTTTGCGCTTCACCTGGGTTGCGCCAAGACATCATGAAGACGCTGTGCCCTTGCTCAAGCAACCAACGAACCATTGAGTTCTTTTCACGAAGGTCGAGAATGTAGTACTTATTGATGAATGGAGGAACGATCAACAAAGGCGTGGCGTTCACCTGAGGTGTTTTTGGGTAGTATTGAATAAGCTCGAACAGATCATTTTGAAAAACGACATCACCTTCCGTGTTCGCAACATCAACACCTAATCGGAAGGCATTATTGTTGGTCATACGGATCTTGAGGATATCCGCGCTCGCTTCAACGTCAGCTTGTAGCTGCTCTAGCCCATCTAGCAAGTTCTCACCATTGCGCTCAAGCGTTAGCTTCATCAACTCTGGGTTAGTCGCAATGAAGTTACTAGGAGAAAGAGCATTGATAGCCTGACGTGAAAAGAACGCCACACGTTCCTTAGTTTTCTCGTCTATGCCTTCGATTGAATTAATGGTGTCTATATAGCTTTTGCTGAATAACAAATAAGACTGCTTGATAAAGCTGTAAAACGGGTCATTTTTCCACGCTTCATCAATAAAGCGTTTATCACTGCGCTCTTCAGTAATGACGCTTTCGGTATTACCCATCAGTGCGGCATTTTGCCAAATCTTAAGTTGCTGTTCCCACCACTGGGATTGTAACTGAAGGAGAACGGCGGGTTGGTTAGCGGCTTGCTCGAAGATTTTTGACGCATCATCAAAATTCAACTCTTGCATCGCTTGATTTAGGGGAGATTGCGCGGCTTCCTTGTTTTGTTCAAAGTTTTCCCACCATTGCTGGTTTGTTTGTTGAAGTTTAACAAGGTAGTCCGAAAAGAAGTGTTGAAACATAACATGACTCCAATAATCGGAAAATCGCCACCGAGCCTCACAGTAAACACTGTGCTGACTCGATAGCGATTTTATTTATGCAGGTGTAACTGTTTTCAAGTTTTCAGTTGTTAGTGTTTCAACATCTTCTTTGAACTCTTTTGCAGCAGCTTGCATTTTTGAGCTATCACTCATCATCTGTTGAGACAATTGAGTTAGCGCTGCTAGTTGCTGGCTGTTGAACGCCGTTAGGCTAGTCACGTCTTTGATTTCAGTCACTGCTTTCATTTGCGCAAGACCCATGTTCGTGTAAGTCTGCATTGCATTCATTTGCAGTTCTGTCATCGTTTGGACGTTCTTTGCAACCAACTTGTTGAACTTTAAGTACGGTTCAAATTGCTTTTCAGTTTGGTCAGTAATTGTTTTGAAAATATCCGTGTACATAAGTAACTCCTGATGAATACATAGTTTAATAAATTTGTGTCACTATCGTTTCAGCCAACGCTCATCGATTAACTCGCGATGCTTTGAAAAGCTGATCCGATATTTAAGCTTGCTACCGATATATCAGGCTCTAACCTTCAATACCTTTTAGCAAAACAGCGGTTCCCATTCCCCCACCCACACAGAGTGAAGCAACGCCATAAGTCGTTTTCTGTTCAAGCATTTCATGGATGAGTGAAACAATAATTCGATTGCCTGAAGCACCTAAAGGATGGCCAAGCGCGATTGCACCACCATTCACATTGACCTTTGGCTTAAACTCATCAAGCGGTAAGTCATGCTGCTCTGACAATTGGTACATTACGCCAAGAGCTTGTGCTGCAAACGCTTCATTCAATTCAAACAAATCTACTTCTTCTAGAGTGAGATTCGCCTTATCAAGCGTTTTAGAAACGGCTTCTACTGGGCCTAAACCCATAATCTTTGGATCTAATCCAGACTGTGCGTAGCTCGTTAGCTCTACCAGTGGTGTCAGTCCGTATTTCGCTACTGCACTCTCTGAGGCTAAGATGATTGCACTCGCGCCATCATTGATGCCCGAAGCGTTACCTGCCGTAACAGACCCTTCACGGTCAAAAGCTGGACGAAGCTTTTGCAGACCTTCGAATGTCGCGTCTGACTTCGGATACTCATCGGTATCAAAAGTGACGGTTTGTCTGCGCTGCTTAACTTCTACAGGCACGATTTGCTCGTTAAACTTACCCGCCTCAATCGCAGCAACGGCTTTTTGTTGGCTTTCTAAGGCATAGTTATCTTGAGCTAGGCGCGAAATATTCAACGTGTTCGCGATATTTTCAGCGGTCATGCCCATGTGGTAGTGATTAAACGCATCGGTTAAGCCATCACCAACCAGTAAGTCTTTCATTGAGATGTCACCCATTTTGTGACCATTACGAACGCTCGCTGGTACCACAAAAGGAATTTGTGACATCACTTCAACGCCAGCAGCAATAACCACTTCAGCATCTTGTGCTTTGATGTGCGCCGCTGCGTCCATCACTGATTTCATTCCGCTGCCGCAAATCATGTTCACGCCGTATGCTGGTGTTTCCTCAGGAAGCCCTGCATAGATGGAAGCCTGACGAGCAACCCCCATGCCTTGACCTGCCGAAATCACGTTGCCGACGATTACTTCATCAATCGCATCTAACGAAAGATCGACAGACTCAAGTGCACCTTTGATCGCAACGCCAGCCAGTTCACCCGCAGATACGTTTTTTAGCGACCCGGTAAATGCACCAATAGGAGTGCGCTTAGCCGCAACAATAAATACTTTTTCCATCATTCCAACCCCTTCAGTTTCGCCAATTACTGCATGTACAAGCCGCCATTCACAGACAATGTTTCGCCTGTAATGTACGCGCCAGATTCACTCGCTAAAAAGCCCACTGCGTCTGCAATTTCAACAGGTGTTGCTAAGCGTTTCATCGGAATTTGGTTCTTGATTGAATCCAGTACTTCAGGCTTCATTTGCTCAACCATAGGAGTTGCTGTGTAGCCAGGGGCAATCACGTTCACGGTTACGCCGCTACGAGCGCCTTCTGCAGCCAAAGCTTTAGAAAAACCAATCATTCCAGCTTTCGCTGCTGAGTAGTTAGTCTGTCCAAATTGACCTTTAAGACCATTGACGGAAGAGATGTTGATGACACGGCAGTTACCTTTCTCACACATAGGAGCGAACAAAGGTTGAGTCACGTTGAACAGACTGTTTAGGTTTGTTTCAATCACGTCTTTCCACGCTTCGGCATCCATCTTTTTAAAGACGCTATCACGTGTAATACCTGCGTTATTGACTAGTACATCCACCGTGCCTTCTTCTTCTAACAACTTGCTTAAGCTCAGCGCACATTCCGCAGTATTGGTAACATCTAATTCAAACAATCTCACTTGATCTTCGGTGAATTGTTTTTCGTTAAACCAATCCAAGGCACATTGGTAATTTCCAGTAAAATAAGTCGCGATAACACGATAGCCGTCTGCAACTAATTTAGAGGAAATTGCTGAGCCGATACCGCCTTTTGACCCTGTAATTAAAGCAAGCTTTTTCATTAATGGTTCCATCCCTTACAAGCAATTAAATAACAATGATGTTAATAAGATAATGTCTTAGCTGATAATTAAACTTTACGTTTTGCTTTAATTAAACCCTACAACTCAAAATCAAAAAGTATTATTACAAATATAAAATATTTTCGTATTATGATTAAAAACTAGACTTGCATCCCAAAATTAATGAAATGTTACGAACATGTAAATTAACGCAAAGCTCTGATATTAATAAGGTTTATTTAATTTTACTTTTATCAACAAGCAGATAAGCCTTTGTTAATACGAGATAAATCTATATCTCCCAGCTTGTTTCAAGAATAATGCAATGTGGGAATTTGAAATGATTGATCACGAGAATAATAACAAAACTATTATTAGAAATTAATAAATGGTTCCTAATGATTCTATATGAGCTTCAATATAATTAACGTTCTAAATGGGGACGATGAGCATTATGAATAGACAAAAAAGCCCACTCAATCTATGAGTGGGCTTAAGTAAATAGCATTAATAAATTGAGCGTGGGATCTTACTTCGTAAATATTTCATTTGTATTTACATCAAGATAAATTTTGTTTTCAAGGGACAACCCACCACAATAAATAAAATAGACATCTCTGTGACTGTACTTAACAGATTTCACCCATCCGCCTAATTCTTCAAAATCACTTGGGGCACACTCCCCCTCAGAGATCAGTTTAGCCACCGAATTGCGGAATTTTTCTTGATGGAGCTTGAGGTCATCAGACTTAACCAAATAGGAATCCAATATCTCTTTGCTTTCTTTTTCCGAAATAATGACTTCATCATTCGATAAGCCTGACATAGAGACCCATTCCGCCGTCTGTGGGCCGCCTTCTTTAAGGACTATATAGTCTGAGATACGTGCCCATTCGCCTTGTTTCTCGAGTACCTCCACCTTTTCTCCTTTATAGAGGTAATCTGTTATCAAGCCATCAATTTCAGGTTGCTCGACCACTTCAAGCTTTCTCTCCAAAACGTAAAATTCCGTCTGCTCGGGTTCAGGCTGAAGATCCATGATGGGTACGAGGTCAGATTCAGATTGCTCGGTAGCTTCTAACGCCGGCTCTTCCGTTTTCTCTTGTGGGATTGGGTCTTTATTCATGACTAAGAAGTAGTATGCCGCTCCTCCCCCTCCGCCCAATATCAACAACACAAGTAAAGCGATCAGCGCTTTTTTCATCAAATCCACCAGCTCTTCCGTTATAGGTATGTCTCAAGTGTACATCAACTCATGCTGCTGCTCATCTATACTCTCAATAGAGCGCACGGTAAGTAGAGGAAAGTCATGAGTTTTTGGGGGAAAGTTATCATTGTAAGCGTAACTTTGAGTGCCAAGGTCACTCTAGCGAATCATTGTGACCGTGAAAACTGGCAAACACTGTTGGATCGTCAGCTCTCTTTTGAAGGTCGCTATAATCAGTACACCAAAGAGTTCAACCAAGTTCTTTCAACCTATGAGTCACAGACATTGTTATCTAAACACTTTAATGAAAAGCAGATCATTGAGCTTTGGGCAAAGTACGAAGAAAGGTTTAATGTGCAGCTCAATAGTCATATGAATACCGCGTATGACGTCTCCGAGGTTTTGCTACAACAGGCGTATTTTGTGTCTAGTGAACTTGAAGGCGCTGACTCTCTAGCGTATTCATGGCAAGCCGTCGCCAAACACTGCACCAAAGCAAGACTCCCGCGCCAGGCAGAAAGCGCAAAGGTGCACGTACAAAGCTCACAATCACTCTCCCGAGATCTCCATACACTCAGTGAAAAATTCCGTCAGCTGTCTTCAAAATACCGCAGAGAAGCGACGATGATTGATGAAGCGCGCCACATAAACCAACCAGCAAACGATGCATCAAACTGAAATCACCATTAGATTCTCTCACTCGTTCGACTGGACTTTTCCGATAAATATGCTCAATCCCATTCATAATATTCTAAGAACTCGTTAATCAAAGCTTTATCAATAGGTTGTAAAAGTAATGTGCTATCTATCAACAATGATGTTCAATTTCCGACCAATGCAAGCGAGTATGTGAGATATTCATCACAAAATAGATTTACAAACGCCAGAAAATTGTTATCATGAATCTTCATATAACTTAATAACAAGAAACATTTTGGCTAGGTAATATGCAAAAGACTATGGCTTTCAACTGCTTGAGTAACACGGAATGGACTGCAGAGATAAGAGGTAAACTTTTATCTGTAGCTAAACACATGGAAGAGTTCGGTTCAGTAAGTGAGCTAGAGCTATGTAAGATATTTGGAGAGACAATTTGGAATGACGGCGTGGATTATCATTCACATGCTTTTTCATTCAGAATTAATGCACAAACTGGGGATTGTTCAATCTCTAACTTTAAGTATCACTAAGTTTTGCACCTATCATATACGGAGTACCTTTCACGAGGTGCTCCGTTTTTTATTGCCTGAAGCCTGACACTTAATGGATGATTTTTGATATTGACCGCGCTTCTACTTCAGGAGTAAACCATTTCGTTTTCAGCTCATTCTGCCTTCGTGTTACTGCTCAGAGTTTGGCTTAATCGGTATAAATTGGCAGTGGTGCATTGCCTTTTACTTGTCTTATCGCAAGGTGGGTATGAATATCTTTCACGTTAGAGAGCCTTTGAAGTTTTCTTGTAAATGCCTCGTAGGCCATCAAGTTCGGGCTAACCACTTCTAGCAAATAGTCATAAGCCCCAGATACAACGTGGCAACTGATCACCTCTTCCATCTCTACAACAGCCGCCTCAAACTTATCTATCGACACTTCTTGGTGGTTGTTTAGGCTCACCTCAACAAACACACTCATTGCGATGCCGACTTGTTCTCGTGACAAGCTCACACGATAACCGTCAATAATGCCCTTTTCTTCTAGCCTTTTGACTCGTCTTGCACAAGGCGAAGGTGATAAACCCACTTCATCAGCAAGTTCAGCCGTGGTTAACCTGCCATCTTTTTGTAGCAGTTCGAGAAGATGCCTATCAATTCTATCCATAGTAAATGCCGAACATTAGTTAAATCCGTTAATTATTTGGTGAATATTAGCAGAAATCATCAACGATAGTTCAAGTTTAGCCAAAACTTGCCAACCTGTGGCACACCAACTGTTCCATAATTAGTCATCACCCACTCTCCTTCTATATTATGAATCTTGGCTACTTATCTATTACTGTCACCCTACTCATTTGGGCGAGCTTTTTTCTTTCTCTTAAAGGCGGCGCAAATTCAGATTTAACACCTGCAGATATCGCCCTCACAAGATTTCTCATACCGGCTTTGGTGTTATTGCCTTTGATGTGGAAAGCACGCAGCGCGATTGCCGTCGTCCCTAAACGGTATCTAACGGGTATGTTCGTAGGTAGCGGATTACCTTATCTGCTTGTTGCCGGAACGGCCATGCAGTTTGTTCCGGTATCTCATGGCAGTGCTCTTGTTCCGGGCACGCTTCCTCTGTTCGTTACAGGAATTGCGGTACTCTTTTTTAAGCAGCCACTCAGCCGACATCGTGTTGTTGGTTTAGGTTTGGTTTTGCTCGGCATACTGTTGTTTTTAGGGAGTAGCTTAAGCAGCTTCAACTTCGAATACACCAAAGGTCATTTGTTGTTTTTATGCGGAAGCTTAATGTGGGCGATGTTCACCATCTCAGCCCGTGTCGCTAATCTTAATGCGTTAGTCAGTGCCGGTTTTATTTCTCTCTGTTCTACTTTGCTTTTACTCGTCCTAATCCTGACTGGAACCCTCCCAAGCCACCTAATGGACACACCAATCGCTAATTGGCCCTTCACGGAGCTTGCCGTTCATTCAACAGTGCAAGGCGTTGGGGCGGGTTTAATCGCTGCGTTCACTTACCTTTATGCGGTTAATACCTTAGGGGCTGAACGCTCTGCCGCTTTTGGCAGTGCAACACCCGCAGTGGCGACCTTGTTGGCGATCCCACTATTCAACGAGATTCCTGATGCGATGACTTGGCTCGCCCTTGGTTCTATTTGCATCGGCAGTTTGGTCGCGAGCAACATATTCATGAGAAACGACCAGTCGATGCAGTACCAACCGCCAAGCCACAGCAAAGCCTGATACTGCGTTCAAACCTAAATACAGTTCCCATAAGCATCGATTTTAGGGCTTGTAGTACACAGATAAGCCCACAAACGTAGGCTTATCTAAAATCTGCTTTTTCTGAGCTCGCTTCTCCATTAAACTGTCCGACCTTTTTGCAGATCCAAGAGAACACCATGCAACGCGACTACACCTTAAATTGCTTAATCACCATGCCTCGCCATGAACTAGAAGAATTTAGTTTAAGAATGATTCATCGCCTTGTTCCTGAAGATGCAATGACGGAATTGTTTACGTTCGAGCAAGAAGAAGTCACCAGCGAAGAACGCATGCAATCAGCGAAATTTGACGCAATGCTTCGAATGACAGCTATCGCGCTTGGTGAAGTAAACCTAGCCTTCTCAGAGTCGGATAACTCGCAACAGAACATCGAGCGAATGACTCGCCTACTGCTTTGGCACTTCTACTCAATTTCTTTCAACCTTGAAGAAGCAATCGCAATCGAAGTGCACTGTGAGAAAGTAGAAAAGATCTTAAAGAACGCACCTAAAGATGCGTTTGGCTGGGTTAAAGAATTAACTGAGCTACTTCACTTCTACGCGAAAGTGAACGAAGGCAACGAAGACAGTAAAGACGCTTAACGTTAGTTCTACGTAAGTATACATCGAGCTAAACGAAGGCAGACAGAGCTATACCGAAGGCAAATAAAAGCTTTGCTGAAAGGAGTTCTCTGCCTTTGTTGTTTCTAGCACACTGTGATGCAACATCAGTATCGACTGCGCGATCTTGGTTCCTATTCCCAAAGAACCATTCGGCGCTTCCAGTTCAACCTCATTATGAATCACCACCTTCACCCGTTTGGAATCCGCTTCAAAACCAACATCTAACGACACCACAGTGCCACTTGGGCTATGCCTCAATGCATTATCTAACAGATTCAAAATCAACCTCTCAAGCAGATCACTGTCACCCACAGCCTTGATTCCAATAGGCATATTAATGTTCAACTCAACATTTTTATGGCGATATTTGCTTTGTATCGTTTCTAAGCATTCGCTCATCAGCCCATTGAAATCGATTGAAGCGTATTGATATGTGGGTACCGGGTTATCTTTCTTGGCGCTATCTAACAGCGAATGGAGCTGTTCAGATAACTTGTTGCCATTGCGATATGCCACATCTATGAGTGGATCCGAATGTGGGTTTTGAATCCTCCACGTTTCTAGATACCCCAATACACTCGACAATGGCGTTTTCAAATCATGACTGAGCTGTAATAAGCTTTGTCTTCGATGTGACGACTGATATTCAAGTTGCAAAAATTGCTGTTGAATGTGCTTCGCCATCAACTGATACGAGCGTGCAATCGGCACCAATTCTGGTACTTGATGAATGAAGTTCGGGTCCAATCGAAAATCTTGCTCTGCTTGTTGTTGCAGCTTGTTGGTTACTGCTTCTATTGGGTTTAACAGGCTACGTTTAACCAATAGATAAGCCCCAACTGCAAAACCCAAGATAGAGATCAGCATGAGCCCCGCGAGCGCAATGTATGGCGTGTCGACCTGCGAATTGGCAATCACGGTGTGACGATTACTGCCAATCAAAACGTACAGATACCCGACGGTCGAACCTAGCTCTTCAATCGCTGCTACGGAAAACACCTTACGAGCCCCGGGATTGATCGGATCTTCCCCCAGAATGGGATAAGGCTCGTCGTTTAAAAACTGTTGAATGGGTGCTAAGTCTATCTGGTTGGCTAGCACAGTGCCTTCTGGCGCAGCATGAGTCGTAATCTTGCCCTGACTGTCGAGGAAATACATATCAAAATCTGGCCCTATCAACATCAAGGTATGAAATATAGATTTGAGCGCTTTAGGATTGTAGTCAGTCCCAATCATTAGCGGATTATCATCGCGCATGTGAACCGCGAGCTCTTTGTGTAAGCTCTGTTTAGTTCTTTGTTCTATGGTCTCTTTTTGCCAATGATACGTGTAGGCAATCACCACACTCACGAGCAGAAACCACAAACTGGTAAACAACACTAAACGCGATTTGAAACTCATGTTCTTTCCTCGATGGCTCTTAGGTGTTACTGGCCTTTTAGTAAACTTCGGGCGCGACACATAGGCCTAAGCTTTCGACTCAAACTTATAGCCCACACCCCAAACGGTTTTAATGAAATCATCATCACTATTCGGCATCGCAAGCTTGGTTCTTAGCCGGTTGACTGTGCTACAAACGGTATGGTGATAGCCAGAGTGATGAGTATTCCAAACATGATCGAGCAGCTCGTCTTTGCTATACACACGCCCCGGGCGGGTTGCTAAGAAATGAAGTAAGGTAAACTCGGTAGCAGTCAGCGGTACGTCTTGATTATTGAGTGACACTTGATGACGTTCAGGTTGAATAGTGAGCCCACCAAAATTCATAATTGATTCTGCTGGCACAACCTCTTGAGTCGCTGATTCGACATGACTTAAACGGCGAAGCACGTTCCTTACTCTTGCTTGAAACTCGAGAACGCTGAAAGGTTTCGTTATGTAGTCATCAACACCGGCTTCTAAGCCTGACACCTTATCTAACTCAGCGTCTCTTGCGGTTAGCATGAGTACTGGCGTCCAATCCTCTTGCTGACGCAACATTCGACAAAAATCGAGACCATCGCCGTCAGGTAAGCCTCGATCAAGCACGATCAAATCAAACTGGCTTCCCTGATATAGCGCTTGAGCCATTTCAATTGAGTTGGTCCTTACAACATCATGTCCTTGGAACTTGAGATGCATCTGCACCAGCTCAGCCAAGTCGTCATCGTCTTCGACTAACAATATGTTTGCCATCAAATTTACCGCAGCACTGTTCATTATCCCTGCTCTATTCGGAGTCTGCCCACCTTTCAATTGACCGGAACAGAGCAGGAATTCTTTCATCGTGCTTTCAACCTGTTACTGAGTTCGAGTAATGGTGATTCTTGCACCGGGGTTAAGGAAACGATGATTTGCACTTAAAGTAGAAGTCGTAAGGCCATCATCTTGGCTGATTACGCCAGAGTGAAAACTCACTATATCGGTGTCGTCTCGTGTGGTATTAAAACCTTCACCACCGCCTGCTGGTCCCGGAATGGTTGCAGCAAGCTCATCGTTCAGCTCAGTTCCCGAATCCCAAACATTCATGTTCATGGTAAAGGTATCACCCACCGCTAATGACTTGAGCGATAATCCGGATTCGCCGACAAACGCATCATTGGTGTTCACCAACATGGAAGCAACTGAGATATACCCTTCTTGATTTGGGTCGACACGAATCGACACCGTGTCTTGCTCACCTGAAAGAATCAGTCCATTGCCTGAGATGCCTTGATAAACATTGGCGTCACTGTCACTGAGCGCAAGCAATTGTGCATTACTACCCCCTTCCGCCAAGTATTCCAGATCGACAGAGGCACTTTGCCCAACTTCAAACAGATCAAAATTCGTATTGTGAGTCAACACCGCGAGTGGTGACATTGGTTGATTGGGGGTGAGGTTAGTAACACTCACATCATAGCGATAGTAATCGTCGTCATCGTCCGGACAACCCGCTAACACAGCTACTGATGCAGCGATAAATAGAATTCTAGCTTTCATACATCCCCCTTACTTCACAACAATGGTGATAGTTGCAACAGGGTTTAACCATCGATGGCTACTGCTATCGAGGTCACTGATGCCGCCCGCCGCATCACCATCACCAATGTTACCTGGATGAATATGAACCTTAGCGTTTGATACTGCCGTTTCTACACCTGTGCCACCAGCGCCAAAGGTAATGAATGGAGGGTTCGGCATACTGCCCGCCAGCTCATCATTGGCTTCTGTGCCTGCGTCATAACCATTTAGAGTCGCTTTGTAGGTGCCCGCTTGAGTTGGGATCTTCCAGCTATCTAGACCAACAAAGCCGTCGTTTGTCGGCAGCAACATTGCACCCAATGATAGGTACTCTAAATCACCAGTACTGATATCAAACGTAGTTGCGACGCCTGGATTGAGGATGCCGGCCGCTGGGTTCTCAACCACCACGCCTCCCGCGTTGGCAATGACACCAGATAAACCTGAAATATCGCCACCTTCGGCCATGGACTCTAGTTCCGAAGAAGCCGTTTCACCCGTTCTAAACATGAACAAGCTTGAGTCATGAGCCGCCGCTAAGATAGGCGTAAAGTAGATCCCTTTCGTTGCATTAGTGACAGTGACTTCAAGCTCAGCAGCCTGAACTTGAGCCGCTCCGAAGGCCAACATAGCCGAGCTGATCACTAAGCTGATTTGAGTACGTTTATTCATTTTGATTCCATCCTTTATCGAGTCCTATCGTTGCCAACAAAACGAATAACAGCGATATACCGTTACCTTTGCCAGAACGAACTGTGGTGTTGTTGACTCTAAGAATGACGATCAAATCTATCAGCAACTTCATTGAATTCTCATAAAACTCTCACAAGTTTATCCAAACTTATTACTGCAAATAAAAATAGCGATAAAGTACTAATATTTAATCGAAAAATATCAATTTATCATTTACGTCAGAAGGGATAGAAAAGAAGATAAAGAATAGAAATGGAACGAATAAAACGCAAAAAGGCCGAATCGATTTAACGATTCGGCCTTTATTCTAGCGTACTGTTGTTACTCTTTCCTAAGCCGTATTTGGCCTTTCAATCGAGCTAACAACACAACATCAAATTAAAACGCGTAGTTTGCGTCAATCAGTTCGCTAACTTCCACTTTGCTTACTTCAGCACGAGCTTCAAGCCATTGAGCAACTTGCAGTTGTTCTGCTTCTGTTACTGAACGGTAGCGCTCAATTGAGCATAAGAAACCTTCAAACAGCTCAAGGCCGCCGCCACCAAAGCACAGACCGATGCTGTCGATGAAATCAATGAACTCGTCAATGAACACATCGTATTGGTCAAAATCAGCAATCGAAGTCTTGCAGCTTACTTCAAAACCCAGAATCGCGAATTCACCTAGGTATAGCTTTTTGCGTAGGCGGCGATTTTTGTTTTCGATTTTATCTAATTTCATAACTGTCTCTCTTTTCGTTTGATAAAGCATTTATACACAGTTCTACCCTAATCCCCAAGAGTTTTGTCTTGCACGAGAGTGTTAATGGCAAAATTCGTGCTACAGAAACAAAACCTTAATCAAATCTATAAAAATCTGTCACTTAACTGCTTCACGATTAGTCACACATTGACCCAACTTATTAACCAATTAGTTAGTAACTGGGTTAGTCATGAATAACGAATAATAAAATCAGCCAATAGGAAGCTGTCGAGATGAGCAAGGAAACATTTGATAGCACTCGTTTTAACAAGAGCAAAAACAAACCCTTCGAAGAAGTTTTAGATGCGAACCTTTCAAGAAGAAACGTTCTCAAAGGCGGTTTAGGCATCAGTGCAATGACCGCATTTGGTGCTTTTGGTTTAGCAGGCCACAGCACGGCGCACGCGGCGACAGCATCATCTAGCGCACCGCAAAAAAGCACTGCTACACTTGCATTCGAATCGGTTAAAGGCTCAT
This sequence comes from Vibrio sp. 10N.286.52.C3, assembly GCF_041468865.1. Lineage (NCBI taxonomy): Bacteria > Pseudomonadati > Pseudomonadota > Gammaproteobacteria > Vibrionales > Vibrionaceae > Vibrio > Vibrio sp. 10N.286.52.C3. The sequence goes on from NZ_JBFRJM010000031.1 coordinate 44,832, forward strand.
TGACAGACAGTGTCGTTGTGCCAAAAGGCTATACAGCACAAGTATTGGTTCCTTGGGGTACTCCACTTAACAAGCAAGGCAAGGCTTGGTTAAAAGACGGCACCAACAACCCACAAGATCAAGCAAACTCACTGGGCATGCACCACGACGGCATGCACTTCTTCCCGCTTAATGGCAACAGCAACGACGGTTTGTTGGTGATTAACCACGAATACATCGACCAAAAAGCACTGCACGCTAATGGTCCTACATACGATGAAGGCAACCGCCCTAGCCTTGATGAAGTACGTAAAGAGATCAACGCACACGGCGTCAGTGTGGTTCGTGTAAAACTTGAAGGCAACCAATGGGTGATGGTCGATAACGATCCACTTAACCGCCGCTACACGGGCGCGACCGTAATGGATCTGTCTGGCCCTGTTGCTCACAGTGAATTTACCAAAACCAAATTCTCACAAGATGGCAGCCAAGCTCGTGGCACGTTAAACAACTGTGGTAATGGCTACACGCCATGGGGCACTTACCTAACGTGTGAAGAAAACTGGCCGGGTTATTTCGTTAATAAAGGCGAGACAACGCCAGCGCAAGAACGTATTGGTATCGCTACTGACAAAACACGTTACGGTTGGGACACGCTTTCAGGTAACAAACAAGAACGCCTAGACGAATTTGCTCGCTTTAACGTAACACCAACAGGTGAGTCAGCAATGGACGATTACCGTAACGAAGCACACGGTCACGGCTACATTGTTGAAATAGACCCATACACAGCAAACTCTCGCGCTAAGAAACGTTCTGCACTGGGTTGTTTCCGTCACGAAGGCTGTACGTTTGGTAAGTTGACCGAAGGCGAGCCAATCGTATTCTACTCTGGTCACGATTCTCGCTTTGAATACCTATACAAATTTGTTTCTGAAGAGAAATGGGACCCGCGTGACGCAGAACCGAGTAATCGCCTAAGTGCGGGTGACAAGTACATGGATAAAGGCACGCTGTATGTGGCTAAGTTCAACGATGACGGTTCAGGTACGTGGCTACCACTAACGTTGGGCAGCAAGACTACAAACGGCGGCAAGCTAGGTGATTCATTTGACTCTCAAGCAGCGCTTATCATCAATACAGCGGGCGCTGCCGACCTTGTTGGTGCAACGCCAATGGATCGCCCTGAATGGTGCTCTGTTGACCCAATGACGGGTACGGCTTACCTAACGCTGACTAATAACAACAAGCGTAAAGAAGCGAACTCTGCGAACCCTCGCGTAGACAACAAGTTCGGTCATGTTATCCGTTGGGATGAAGGCAAAACGGCAGGCGAGTTCGATTGGGATATCTTCGTATTTGGTTCACCAGCAGTGGAAGACAAGTCTATTAACCGCTCTGGTCTAACAGACATGAACCAATTCGCGAGCCCTGACGGCTTAGCGTTTGATGCTCGTGGCATCTTGTGGATTCAGACAGATAACGGCGCAGACGAAGTAACTGGCTACACCAATGACCAAATGCTGGCAGTGGTTCCATCTCAGTTAACGGATGACAACGGCAACAGTGCGGTGATTGATGCAAACAACCAAGCACAGCTTAAACGCTTCTTTGTGGGTCCAAACGGTTGTGAAGTGACTGGCTTTACCATCAGCCCAGATTTCAAATCACTGTTTGTGAACATTCAACACCCTGCAAACTGGCCATCGTCTGAAGATGCAACAGCACAAACTCAAGGCAATGTTCGTCCAAGAGCATCTACGGTTGTGATTCGTCGTGAAGACGGCGGTGAAATCGCGGTTTAATACGCAAATCTAGCTAAGATCAGAAACATTTCTGTTATCTAGTTTCTGTTCGCTAGCTCAGTAAAATCAAAAAGAGCGATAAGGCCAAATGCCCTATTGCTCTTTTTATATTCTATGCATTCTTCGGTTTAAGTAAGGAACCAAGCCTTAAAAACTTATCATCATCCAAAGAGCTCGTCATACCAAGCTCTAGTCATCCTCGAGAAGGAGGGACGACTGAGTCGGAGATCTCTAACCGTTATCGCTTTTCAGAATTAACTCACGAACAGCCACACACCAACACCCATCATCAACGTACCTGCAATGCGGTTCATCAACTTAACATTGTCGGCTTTGCCCAGCATATGCTTTAAGCTCTTTCCGCCTGTCGCGTATAAGGTCATGCAAACAAACTCAGAAACCAGAATGATTGACACGAGAATGAACAACTGCGGTGCTAAGTCTTTATTGCTGTTAATAAAAGGAGGCAGCAAAGAAATCATAAACGCCCAGCCTTTTGGGTTCGCAATTGCAGTGACAAAACCTTGAACCACCAAGTCCCAATCATTGCTGACTTTTGTTGTTTGGTTGTCAGTACTGATCGCCAGTTTGCCTCTCGAACGCCACATCTGAACGCCTAAATAAAACAGGTAACCCGCACCAACAAATTTAAAGCCCGTAAATAGCCATGGGTAATTCAACATGATCGAAGCGATACCCAATACCGCGGCAATAGAAACCACAGCGACACCAGCCAGTTCACCGATCATCATCCATAATGTACGCTTGTATCCAACACTCATTCCAAGTGTCAACGCCAAAGTCATACACATACCGGGCGTGATTGACACGAAGAAAAACGTGGGAATAAAAGCCCAAAGTAGTGCGCTATCCATATTATTACCTTATCGACTTGTTTTTATTTATTAGTTCTTGTTTCTTGATCGGGCTTGAAATGAAGCGAGGTTGAAACGAAGCAGTAATGACAATAAACAATATTGCGATCAATACAAACAAAAAGAGCCACATAACAGTGGCTCTTTTCAATCACCAACCGTAATTACTTACGACGGTTTTTAATTCGCTTCATCATAGTCAAACGACGTTCAGCGCTTGCTTGATCTTGTGGCTCTTCGTTCGCGTTGTTCTTACGACCCTGACGGTTTTTGTAAGCCGATTTAGTGTTCAGCTTCTCGATGTAAGCATCACGTTTCTTCGGTTCATAACCCGGTTGTTCAACACGACGAATGCGCTGTTGAATCAGTTTTTCAACTTGAACGACAGTCAGCTCTTCTTCGCGGTTAACGAAAGAGACAGCGTGACCTTGCTTACCTGCACGACCTGTACGGCCAATACGGTGAACATAGTCTTCTGCTAGGAAAGGCATGTCGTAGTTAATTACGTGTGGTAAGTCTTCGATATCAAGACCACGAGCCGCAACGTCGGTTGCTACCATTACACGCGCTTTACCTTCTTTAAAATCGTCTAGAGCACGACGACGAGCACTTTGCGCTTTATCACCGTGACACAGTACTGCTTTAATGCCGTCTAGCTTAAGCTCTTTAACTACATCGTTCGCTGTTTCTTTGTAGTTAACAAAAACAAGCACTTGGCGCCAGTTTTTACGACCAATCAGCTCAGAAAGCAGTTCTGTTTTACGCTCTTGATCCACTGGGTAAACCACGTGGCCGACAGTAGCAGCCGTTGAGTTTTCGCGCTCAACACTAATACGTTTTGGTTTACGCAGAATATCAACAGACAGTTGGTTTAACTGAGTAGAAGTCGTTGCAGAGAACATCATGATTTGCGGTGATGTTTCTACATCCAACATGATCTTACGAACGGCATTGATAAAGCCCATATCAAGGATACGGTCAGCTTCATCAAATACTAGAAATTCTAGGTTAGCAATAGACACGTTACCCGCTTCTAAGTGCTCTTCTAAACGGCCAGGTGTTGCAACCAAAATATCCACACCCAGTTCTAGTTGACGAACTTGTGAAGACATCTTGTTACCACCGTAAACCGCAGAAACACTTAGATCTGTGTATTTAACGTAGTCTTTAATGTTTTGAGCGATCTGCGCAGCAAGCTCACGAGTTGGAGCAAGAATAAGGCCGCGAGCCGTTCCTCTAGACGCCTTTTTACCGCTGTTCAAAAGGTGCTGAATAACAGGCAATGAAAATGCCGCTGTTTTACCCGTACCGGTTTGAGCAGTAGCAAAAATATCATGGCCTTTACGAGCCATTGGAATCGCTTTTTGTTGAATTGGAGTGAGTTTTTCATAACCACACTCAATCAACGCTTTGACTAATTCAGGAGCAAAACCTTGAGAGGAAAATGACATTGTTACGGGTTCCTTAAGCAGACAGCCTACATTCTTATTTCAGCCGAGCACTATAAAGTAATTAGAGTGATTTATCTCACATTTATCGTGATATAACGCAAACTTTCTCATTTAATCTGGTGTTTACCCCACCTTCAACGAAGTAAACACCGAGATCATCAATTCAAACAGTAAAAATGGCGCTATTTGATGCCACACAGCTTGAGTAGAATCTGCTCGAGATCGTCCCAAGGCATTAACTGCGAGTCGATCACTTCAAGACGAGATTCAAAGCCATCAAGCGTAATTTCGTTCACAGACACGACTTGATTCGCCACATTGAATGCGTAGCAACCTTGGTCGGTGTTCACGACAGCTTTTACACGCTCGGCCGTTAGCTCCGACAACATTGAGAATAGCGCATCGAAGTCAAACTTATGCTCTGCGCCAAACAACCAACCACAACTAAAATAACCCTGCCCTTTATTCTCTTTACGGATAAACGCTTCACCGGGAGGCAGTTGGAATTGAGGCTCTTGTTCAGCGTGGTCATGATGATGCGCTTCAAGATGAGAGGAAGCACTGCCGTATACTCTTTCAATGTCCAACACTTCCAATGGCACTTCACCATCGTGAATTAGCTTATGGAAGACTTTTGCTGGCGTTTGATCCGTCACCCAATCATTGAACACATCGATGTCTTCAGAATGAACAAGGTCAACCTTAGTACCAAGAATCACATCTGCACTATTTAGTTGATCATTAAAATTCTGATTCGAGGTGTACTTTTCATTAGACAGATTTCGTGGGTCAACCAAACCAAGCGTCGCTTTTAAATCGACATATGGTGTGTACTGATCGGAAGTCAGTGTCGCTATAACCTGTTTAGGGTGACCAAGCCCTGTCGGCTCAATCAATAAACGGTCTGGCTTTTGGCGAAGTAAGGCATTAATACCCACTGACATAGGCACGCCCGCAGTACAGCACATGCATCCACCCGGCACTTCTTTAATCAAAGCGCCTTGATCTGTCATCAATGCACCGTCAATGCCGATTTCCCCGAATTCATTAACCAGAACAGCCCAGTTTTCATTCTCAGGTTTATTTTTTAGCAGGTTCAAGATGGCTGTCGTTTTACCAACACCCAAGAAACCCGTAATGATGTTTGTAGGAACTTTTTTAGTCATATCAGTTCTCCTTTTTAAGGGAGTATATACTCAATCACCAAAAAGTTGACCCCAATCGATTGTTTACACTGAGATTCGTTAATAGAGGTTGGCGCGAAAATAATCAGAAGAGATAAAGCAGTAGAAGCGGAATGAGGAAATGGGATGCTCCAGACGAACTAAAGGCGTACTTACTCAGTACGCCTCACCCTCGTTACTCAATCGTGAGTTCGCGAATCAGGAAGCCTTAAATATCGACCTGAACATTTAACGAGGAACTAAAACTTTGTTTCTGAATCCATCCAAATTGTGTGTAAAACCTCACTTCTCCTTGCGGTTCGTTATGTTGCTTTACAATTTAACTATGGTTCATTTTTGGGGATATTCAAGCCACCACCAGAGAATCGATCAAAATTGTGACGGCGATTCCACAATTTCCCATAGATTCCATTTATGTAACACGTACATTCCATAAATGAAATTCAACTTTTCATCTTTGCTGCTATAGGATATGCAGAGGACGCGTATAATTTATGACAACCCCGCCTTAACCCATTCAGGAGCCTTATCTCAATGACCAGAAGAGAGAAAATTAAGCAATCCTTATTAGCCAAAATGCCAAGGGATGCTATTAATCAATTTCTCTCAAGAGATAAGACACCCGCTTCCGTTCTCTTTCTTTCTTGTATTGTAGGTGTACTTGCTGGCGTAGTGGGTACCTATTTCGAAGTCGCGGTTCATTTCATCACAGAAACTCGTACCGATTGGCTTAAAGATGAAATCGGTAGCTATTTACCCCTTTGGTTGGCCGCTTTCCTTATTAGTGCTGCATTTGCCTTTATTGGTTACTTCCTCGTTCACCGCTTTGCTCCAGAGGCTGCAGGCTCAGGCATCCCCGAAATTGAAGGTGCGATGGACGGTATGCGCCCTGTTCGATGGTGGAGAGTATTGCCAGTAAAATTCTTTGGCGGTATGGGCGCATTAGGCTCTGGTATGGTTTTAGGCCGTGAAGGGCCAACCGTTCAAATGGGCGGCAGTATTGGTCGCATGGTCACCGATATCTTTCGAGTCAAAGACGATGACACTCGCCACTCACTGTTGGCTTCAGGTGCCGCTGGTGGCTTAGCCGCCGCATTTAACGCACCACTGGCAGGAATCATGTTTGTGGTTGAGGAGATGAGACCACAGTTTCGCTACTCACTCATATCAATCAAAGCTGTCATCATCTCAGCAGTTTCAGCCAACATTGTATTTCGTTCTATCAATGGCCAATCTGCCGTTATCACAATGCCTCAGTACCAGCCGCCTGAACTCGACGCACTTTGGTTATTCTTATTATTAGGTGTGTTGTTCGGCCTGTTTGGTGTGATTTTCAATAAACTGATTACGCTTTCCCAAGACCTGTTTGTGGCGATCCACAAGAATGACCGTAAACGCTACTTGATGACAGGCACCCTACTTGGCGGTTGCTTTGGCTTGTTGCTGCTCTATATACCTGAATTAACTGGTGGTGGTATTGGTATCATCCCGAACATCACGAATGGCAGCTACAGCGCCAATGTGTTGTTGTTGATTTTCTTAGGCCGAGTCCTCACTACCCTGCTTTGTTTCGGCTCTGGTGCGCCAGGCGGTATCTTTGCACCAATGCTTGCGCTAGGAACACTCTTTGGTTATGCGTTCGGGCTTATCGCAGCGGCATTCTTTCCCGAACTGAATATTGAACCGGGTATGTTTGCAATTGCTGGCATGGGAGCATTATTTGCCGCCACCGTGCGAGCGCCTATCACTGGCATACTGTTGGTTATCGAAATGACCAATAACTACTACCTGATCCTGCCGTTGATCATCACCTGCTTAGGTGCGGTAATCATTGCTCAAATGTTAGGTGGGCAGCCAATTTACAGTCAACTGCTTAACCGTACGCTGAAAAACGAAAAACTAAGACAACAAGATCTCCCTCAACAAGAGGAAGTACGTTAATTACAAATGACTCATGAAACAAAAGCACACATTCAACGTGCTTAATCTCCCGATTCCGTATCAAAATCAAAAAAGCAAACGTTAAACTTGGTATCATCCACTCAAAATTAGTTGAGTGCCCTCAAAATCTATTGATGGAAGACCTACACACTCTAACTAAGGCAAATAGTCCAATATTCTGTAATTAACTAAGTCGGAGCAAGTCGTTGAACTGGAGAAGATTAACCCAAGTAAAAAATGTGCCGCCATCTCAGGCGTCTTTAGCACTTGGCGTTATTGGGTTAGGACAAGCTTGGGCGTTATATATCCCGGGCATTGGTGAGATAATTCGTCCCTACCTCGCTGCATTCGGCGCGCTATTATTGCTGCCTGTTTTACTGCGCTATTTAACGAGCTTTAATACCTTCCTTAATGATATTCGCCACCCGTTAAGCGGAAGCTTGATGGCACCAATGAGCATGGCTTTACTGATTCTGTGCGACTATTTAGCCGAGATATCGCCAGCTATCGCCTACCCAGTTTGGTTCTGCGCGCTATTGCTGCACTTTACCATGATGGTGTTGTTCTTCAGTTTTCAGATCATCAACTTCAAAATGTCGAACATTGTACCGAGTTGGTTTCTGTATCCGGTCGGTTTGATCAGCAGTTCCTTAGCTGGCACACAGTTCGGGCACACCGTATTTTCAGAAACACTTGCGGTCACTTGTATTGGTATCTATTTCCTTATGTTGCCAGTGGTGTTGTACCGCTTGGTGTTCGAAGGCAATCTTCCTCGCCGAGCAAGACCAACACTCGCTATCATGGCAGCTCCGGTTAACTTATCTTTAGCCGCTTACTTGGTTAACTTCGACAACCCAGACCCGATTCTAACAGGTGCATTGGCGGGCATTGCCATCACCATGACTTTGTTGATTTACTTGTGTTACATCCGCCTGATGCGTTTGAAGTTCCAACCTTCGATTGCTGCCGTCACCTTCCCATCTGTGATCAGCGCTATTGCCATGCATCGTCTAACTACATTTTTCGGCGCGGAATACCCACAATGGTATTGGCTACACAAGTTTGGTTTCTTTGAGCTAACCATCGCCACCATTCTAGTGATTTGGGTTGCCGGTGGTTACGTAAAAATGTACTGGCCTGAGTTTTTCGATTCCGACTACATGTCCAAGAAGATGAAACGTTCTTAGATAGAAGCGAAAAGATCTTAGCTGAACCATCGTGTTCTGCAGTAGTCGATGATGTCAGACAAAACCAACCAAACCCAAAAAGGCCTCACACTGTGAGGCCTTTGAATAGGCAAGGTATTAATAGTTCAGGCGAGTGTTACTAGAAATGCCGAGACCTATTAGAAGTTAGCGTGAGGGCCGAATACTTCGTAGTGAACGCGTGAACGGTCAACTTTCATTGCATCTAGCTGCTCTACGATGTTCTTCATGAAACCAACAGGACCACAGATGTAGAAATCGCTCTCTTCAAAGCCTTTAGTATCAGAGATAGACGCTAGATCCATTTGACCTTGATGCGTGTTTTCACATGCAGATTCATCTTTGTTCATGTACCACGTTTTCGCTTCCCAACCTTTGTCGGCAACAATATCTTTAACACGAGTCGTGAAAGAGTGTTGGCCTACGTTCTCACAAGCGTGAAGGTAAAGTACTGGCTCGTTTTTATCTTCCGTGTTTAGGAACTCAAGCATAGACTGCATTGGCGTTACACCAACACCTGCAGAGATAAGTGTTACTGGCTTGCTGCGCTCTTGATACATGAAGTCACCCGCTGGTGCGTATAGGCTAACCTCATCACCAACAGCAACCGTATCGTGTAGGTGGTTAGATACAACGCCTTGTGTCTCTTGGCCTTGTCCTTCACGTTTAACAGAAATACGGTATTGCTTGCCGTTTGGCTTATCAGACAGTGAGTATTGACGAATCTCGCTGTATTGAGAGCCTTCTGGTTTCACTTCGATACCGATGTATTGACCTGGTGTGTAATCCAGAACTTCACCGCCGTCTTTTGGCTGAAGGATAAAACTTGTTACTAGCGCTGACTCTTCGATTTTGTCTGCAATCACAAACGCACGCGCTGCTTCCCAACCACCAACAGCTTGCTTACGCTGTAGGTAAAGTTCAGCTTCACGATCGATGAATACTTGCGCCAAGAATAGGTAAGCGGCTGTCCATGCTTCTTCCACTTCTGGAGTAAAGGCGTCAGCAGCTAGTTCACGTAATGTCTCAATCAGGTGCAAACCAACAATTTGGTAGTGCTCTGGTTGAATGTTAAAGCTTGTGTGTTTCTGAGCAATACGTTCAACGGCAGTTGTTAACGCTGCTAGATTTTCAATGTTCTTTGCATATGCCGCGATAGCTTCAAACAGTGCTACGCCTTGGCGACCTGTTCTTTGGTGAGTCATATTGAAGATATCTTTCAACTCAGGGTTATGCGTGAACATACGTTGATAAAAATGCTGAGTTAAAGCTGGGCCTGCGCTCTCAAGTAGAGGAATAGTAGATTTGATGATTTCGATATGTGCATTGTTAAGCATGAATTTACTCCGAACACTGAGCCTTATGACCTATATGTCATTTTGACTACTAAAAATTAAGAATGACTTATCGATTTTCTGAAACCTTAGTTATTTTTAGAAACTGAGTTATTTTGACTCGTTTTCATTTCAAAAAATCGCGAAACCTGATTAATGCAACCTGATTGATTGAGATCAAGAATGGTCTGTTTAATCAGCGCTATAATTGGGCTTCTCTGTATCTTCTGCACAATCAGTGCCAACTTTATCAATCCCCGTCATTACTGGTTTTCTTCTCAAAACTCATCTTATAAAAATGTCAAAAAGACCTTTTTTTTAAGTCAATAAGACTCTATTATGTAGATAAACACACACAGTTAGAGTTTTTTATGCAAGATATCTCCGCATCTACCCTCATGGAAATGACCATTGGCCTCGCAAGTGGTGTCAACGATCAAGATCGTTTCAATCGCCTGATCGATGCCATTCGCAAAACCATAACGTGTGATTGTGTCGCGCTTTTAAGCCTTCAAGGCGACACGCTAGTACCTATCGCAATGCAAGGGCTCAGCCGAGATACGTTCGGTCGTCGCTTTATCATTTCAGAACACCCACGGTTTGAAGAGATCTGCGCGTCTCGCTCTCCTGTTCGTTTCGATGCTGACAGCTCCTTACCCGATCCTTTCGATGGTTTGCTTATTGACCATGATGGCGATTTACCAATGCATGCTTGTATGGGCTTGCCTTTGCTATTTGGCGATAAGCTCTTAGGTATTCTGACTCTAGACAGCTTGAAACCTGATGTCTTCGCGAATATTCCGGCGCGTAACCTTGAAGTACTGGCAGCTATTGCAGCCTCAACCATGCAGATGGCACTGACCTTCTCGCAACTTGAGCATCAAGCAAAACAGTCAAAGCAATTACTCGAAGAATTGAACGTAGAAGCGTGGGAACGTGACGGCGGTGAGTTGATTGGTAACAGTGAGACCATGGTCGCGCTTAAGAACGACATCGCTGTTGTAGCTCCATCTGAGTTTAATATCTTGATTCATGGTGACACCGGGGTTGGTAAAGAGCTTGTGGCTCGCACCCTGCACCACCAATCTCAACGTAAACGTAACCCACTCGTCTACGTAAACTGTGCTGCAATTTCTGAAAACTTAGTAGAGAGTGAACTGTTTGGTCACGTTCGTGGCGCGTTCACTGGCGCAGACAAAAACCGCTTAGGTAAATTTGCTTTAGCCGATGGTGGCACACTGTTCCTTGATGAGATTGGTGAATTGCCTTTGGCCGCTCAAAGTAAGCTCCTACGTGCGCTGCAAAACAACGAAATCCAACCGGTTGGCCAAGACAACATTCAAACCATTGATGTGCGAGTATTGGCAGCGACAAACCGAGATCTAAAACAAGAAGTTGAAGACGGTCGATTCAGAGCCGATTTGTACCACCGATTGAGTGTGTACCCTATCGCGGTGCCTGCACTGAAAGATCGTGGTGACGACATCAGCCTATTAGCGGGTTTCTTCTTAGAACAAGCGCGTCGTAAGCTTGGTATCAACCAAGTTAAGTTCCGCTCCGACGTTCTTTCTTTCCTAAACCGTTATGGTTGGCCGGGTAACGTGCGTGAACTTGAGCATGTGATCAGTCGTTCCGCATTGAAAGCGTTAGCGCGCAGCACCAATAAAAACCTGGTGACAATCACCAAGGAAGATTGTGGTCCTCTAGACCAAGATCAGCCAATTGCGACGACTCAGGTGAAAAACACACCATTATCGACACCAACGATCGACCTTTCTGCAGGGCTACGTGGTGCAACGGACGATTTTCAACGCAGTATCATTACTGAGGTGTTGGAAGATGCCAACTTTAACTGGGCACAAGCAGGGCGAGTTCTGAAAACAGACCGAGCAAATCTGACTCGACTGTCTAAGCGTTTAGGGCTAAATGTGGCTAAGTCTCATACGATCGAACGGACAAAATAGATATTAGCGGTTTGTTGCGAGCATCTGACAAAACTTGTGTATATAATGCTGCAAATTGTAACGCTAATTTTAAATATGTAGAGAGAGTTATGAAGTTTATCCGTTGGTTCTTAGGTCGTGTCATCTTGTTATTGAATTTTGTTTTCAGCCCACGTGGTGTGAAGCGTTCTCAAGAAGAACAAAGCAAAGTGAATGAGCAAGCAAAAACGCACACGTTATACCAATTCGAAGCGTGCCCATTTTGTGTGAAAGTGCGCCGCGCGATGAAACGTCAGTCGGTTCAATTTGAACTTCGTGATGCAAAAAACAACGAACAACACCGTGCTGAGCTTGAAGCTGGCGGCGGTCGTGTGAAAGTGCCTTGTCTACGTATCGAAAAAGACGGCAAAACTGAGTGGATGTACGAATCTTCAGATATCGTAACTTACTTAGAAAAGCAGTTTGCATAAGCAATAAAGCGACAAAATCTAGATACAAAAAATCCCTCTAATGTGAGGGATTTTTTATGTCTGTTATTTGGCGTTAATCGCTTCAAATTGGGAGCGAAAGTTCAAACCACTACTTCGCTACAATCAGCATCAATTCCACACGGCGGTTACACGCCTTGCCTTGCGCAGAAGCGTTGGTGCAAGCTGGTACGTATTCGCCAAATCCACGAGTATAAATGGAGCGACTCGACACATAGTTACTCTCTAATCGAGCCTTCACTTCTTTTGCTCGCTGCTCTGAAAGCGGATCATTGATTCGATCTGTGCCCGTATTATCGGTGTGCCCTTCAATCACCACATCAATATCTTGGCGTTGAGCAAGGTAGCTGCCTAGCGTATCTAACCATTGATTATAAGCTGGCTCGGGGAATGCTGAACCTGTTTTAAAGTTCACGTGCTGCTCAAGCTTTACCATCACATGGTTACCCGGCAACACTTCAAAATCGATGCGGTTTTGTCTTAAAAAGACTTCCAGTGGGTCGTTAGTCGAAACGCCACGTCCGTAGTTGGTCGTGATGGTTCTGTGTTGATGAGTGCTACTCTGGATAGAGTACCCACGATTGCTTGCTACATGAGTCGTTTGAACCACACCCCATTCAGGATGCATCAAGTCGTAATCGGTTTGTGGTGCAGTCTCTAGCATGTCACCGCCAAGTAAGTCAGTTGGTGACGTGGCTTCACACCCAGCCAAAGCTATGCTTAACATTATCGCTAAATATCTCATTACTTCACCAACCACTCATGCAGATAAACCATTCACTAATGTCTATATCGGCACCGAGGGAAAAACTTTAGACGAAAAGAAAGCAGAACCCAAAAAAGTGCTGTTGATCACAGTTAACCGTCTACTAGCTTGTCTTCAGCCGCTAGTTCGAACTGTTTGCATTTATTTACCTTATAATTGTTTTCCAATTCGTACTAAATAGTTAGAATCTCACGACTTCTCAACGCTAGAGCAAACATTATGTTTAAACCATTTACTAAATTCATCACAGCACTCGCTGCCGTACTCATTATCGCGGGTTGTAGTGAAACAGACGAGCCACAAAAAGGCGTTCAATACGAAGCGCTTCCTACTGCTCTAACAGAATTTAACTTGTCTCCGATCACTGAAATCTTCTCTCTTAACTGTGGTCACTGCCGTCAAATGGAAAGTGCCATTCCAGAGATTGAATCTCTAACAGACCAAACTATTGGCAAGATGCACGTGACGTTCAACGAAAGCGCTCAAATCAGCGCAATGATCTACTACACAGCAGTGATGCAGCTTGATGCGACGCCTGACCACGCATTCATGGACGACCTATTTGGTGCCGTTCAAATGGGTGCAGATGCAACACCTGAGCAGCGTCAACAAGCACTAGAGACAGCGTTTACTTCTCGTGGTTTGGTTAGCCCATACCAGCTGAATAAAGAACAGCAAGTCGCTCTTTTCGACTACGTTAAGCAAGCAGAAGAGATCTCAGTAAAAGGTCAGATCAACTCAGTACCAACCTTTATCATCAACGGTAAATACCAAGTACTAACAGCAGGTCACCAAGACGTTGCTGGCATTGCAAAAACGATCAACTACCTTTTGACTCAACCATAATCACGGCTTTAGTCAACTGATTAACACATTTTGTATTAACTACGAAATTCAGCACTCAATATAAATAGGTTTTACTATGTCTAAATTTGTCATCCCGGTCATTGTCTTTCTTTTGGCGGGTTTCATGATTTACCGTACTTGGACGAATCATAAGTCTGGCGGAGAAAACTTCGAACAAGGCCAACAATTTCTAATTGAAAACGGCACTAAAGAAGGCGTGATTACGACTGAAAGCGGTCTTCAATACCTTGTTCTTGAAGAAGGTACAGGCACAGAGCACCCAACTAAGAACAGCAAAGTAACGGTTCACTACCACGGTACGCTAATCGACGGCACTGTTTTCGACAGCTCTGTTGAGCGCGGCGAGCCAATCTCATTTGCTCTTAAGCAAGTAATTAAAGGCTGGCAAGAAGGTTTGACTTACATGGTTGAAGGCCAAAAAGTTCGTCTATTTATTCCAAGCACTCTAGCTTACGGTAAAGGCGGTTCAGGCCCTATCCCACCATCATCGACTCTGATTTTTGATGTAGAACTCATCTCTATCAAATAATCGAAGTTACTGATTTAAGCCCCAACATACGCGCTATGTCGGGGCTTTTTTATATCTGAACATTTGAAGCCTCTTTAGATATTGAGCTATTTAGCTACTGTAACAACGACCAAATATACCCTCGAAAACCGACCACTAGACGACTGGTCTAATTTAACTTATAGTACCGCCCATGAACGAAAAAACGAATGACACACGCCTGCATGTTTTAGATGTTGGCTACCAATTAATAGTGAACAACGGCTTTAACGGCGTTGGCTTATCGCAATTGCTTAAAGAAGCGGACGTGCCGAAAGGGTCGTTTTACCACTACTTTAAATCGAAAGAGCAATTTGGCGAGGCTCTGATCCAGCACTATTTTGAGACCTACATCAGCAGAGTTGAAACTATTTTGGTTCATGGTGAAGGCAACCATTACCAGAGAATTGTCAGTTATTTCACTCGATGGTCACAGATTGAAAACGGCACCTGCAATGCTCATAAATGCTTGGTCGTTAAACTCAGCGCGGAAGTTTCTGATCTTTCTGATCCTATGCGCCAAGCGCTATTAAAGGGTGCAGAAAAAGTGACGAATACCATCGAACAGTGCATTGTCGGCGGTATTGAAGATGGCTCCATAAAGGTTGAAGAGAGCCAAGAAGCAGCTCAGAACCTATACTCAATGTGGTTAGGCGCCAGCTTATTGAGCAAGCTGAGCCAAAGCTCACATAGCTTACAGTCAGCTTTGAGCCTTACCGAACGAATTTTAAAAGGTGAAAGCTAATAACGCGCAGCGCGCTTTATTGGCTTTAACTTAAAAAAATCACCCGCCCTCTTATCAATTTGATGACGGCGGGATTTTTAGACAACAAGACTAGACGACTGGTCTAATTCTAAATGTATAAAATACACAATTAAGGACATCCAATGACTCAACAAGACAATCGCCGAATCGTATTGGCTTCTCGCCCAGTTGGCGCACCGACTCAAGACAACTTCCGTTTAGAGACAATAGCTGCGCCAAGCATCAAAGACGGCGAGATGTTACTTCGCTCAGTTTACCTTTCTCTAGACCCCTACATGCGTGGTCGTATGAGCGATGCTAAATCTTACGCAGACCCTGTCGAGATTGATGAGGTGATGGTTGGCGCAACCGTATGTCAGGTTGAAGAATCAAACCACGCTGATTACGAAGTTGGCGAATGGGTACTGGCTTACACAGGTTGGCAAGATCTTGGTGTGTCTAACGGTGAAGGCCTAATCAAACTCGGCAAAGAACCAACGCACCCTTCTTACGCGCTTGGCATCATGGGTATGCCTGGTTTTACCGCTTACATGGGCTTGCTTGATATCGGCCAACCTAAAGAAGGCGACACGCTAGTCGTTGCAGCAGCAACAGGTGCTGTAGGCGCAACCGTTGGACAAATCGGCAAACTAAAAGGCTGTCGTGTTATCGGCGTTGCAGGCGGTCAAGAGAAGTGTCAGTACGCGAAAGAGATTCTTGGCTTTGATGAATGCATCGACCACAAAGCTGACGACTTCGCGGAGCAATTGGCTAAAGCGTGTGACAACGGCATCGACGTTTACTTTGAAAACGTTGGCGGCAAGGTATTCGATGCAGTAATGCCTCTGCTTAACACAGGTGCTCGTATTCCTGTGTGTGGCCTTATCTCTCAATACAATGCGACTTCACTGCCTGAAGGACCAGATCGTATGTCTAGCCTGATGGGTATGCTGCTTGTTAAAAGAATTAAGATGCAAGGTTTCATCATCTTTGATGACTACGCACACCGTTACAACGAATTTGCTGTTCAAATGACAGAATGGTTGTCTCAAGGCAAGATGCACTATCGTGAGCACCTGGTTGAAGGTCTAGAAAATGCGCCACAAGCATTCATGGGCCTATTGGAAGGTCAGAACTTCGGTAAGCTTGTTATCAAAACGAACGAAGCTAAATAAATTCAATAAACTGAACCCGTTAACTAGGTAGAATCATGATTACTTTGCATCACCTGAATAAGTCGCGCTCAAAGCGCATCATCTGGCTATTGGAAGAGCTTGGGGTAGATTACCAAATCAAACCCTACCAACGAGACAGTGTCACTTTTCTTGCACCACCAGAACTCAAATCCATTCACCCATTGGGTAAATCTCCTGTCATTGAAGACGATGGCGTCGTGATCACTGAATCTGGTGCTATCACGGAATACCTAATCGACAAATACGGTCAGGGTAAGTTCGCACCTACACGCGGCACCGCAAACTACGTTGAGTATTCGCAATGGCTTCACTTCGCTGAGAGTTCAGGTATTTTGCCAATGTTACTTAAGATCTTTGTGATGAAAGACGGCTGCGAAACTAACTTCCTAGGCGGTTATGCAGACGACGAAAACCAAAAGATCCTCACTTACGTGAATAATGCACTTGAAGGTAAAACCTACTTGGTTGCAGACACACTAACAGGTGCAGATTTTATGATGTCGTTCATCGTAGAAATCGTGGGTAACTTTGGTGCAACTGCGCTTTACCCTAACATCGCTAAATACGGTGAACTTTTAAAGAGCCACCCTGCTTACCAAAAAGCTGAGCAAGTAGAGCTAGAACACTCGAACTGATCGAGTTTCACTCAAACACGTGCTTGCTAGAGTAAACACAAGAAACTAAATGAAGCCAAAGCCGATTTATCTTCTGCTTTGGCTTCTCATTTGTCTTCATTTCGACAACAATACCGAACTCTAACTGAACAGCCATAGAGTTTGATCTTAATGCCAACAAACGTCGCTCAATACACACCTCTGCACCTAGCAAACACGAATGTCGATTTAGCGCTACCGACTCGTTTTACGTTTCCGTATTACTATACCCCGCACCCTGTGTGTGAATTCGCTATGCTGCAGCTTCAGCAATCACTTGTCGACTGTGGTGTGAATGAAACCTCGCAAGGTAATCTCTACGCTGTGCTTCTTGTTCAGAATCCAACCACACAAGGGTTAGGTTACCTTTCTGCGTTTTCAGGCTTGCAGTTAGATCCGGCTTTGGTCTCTCAGTTAAACAACATTCACTTTGTTCCACCAGCCTTCGATTCAAAACAGTTTCAATCTCAAAACAGTGCGAACCTTGCTCGACAATTGCAGCTCTCGGACGACATTGAAAAGCTGCAACAGTCGCACAATCTAGACACATTATTGGCCGAGCTTGAAGGGTCAAAAATCGAATCAGCAAAAGCTATCGAAGCCTTTCAGTTAGCAATGGCCGCAAACAAAGCTCAGCGTAACGAACTCAGAGAACAAGCCAATCAAGAAAAAGCATTAGGGAATCTAGAGTCAGCGGCGAATTTGCTCAAACAACTGGGCAATCAAAGTAGCCAAGAGAAACGTGACCTAAAAGCACTTCGTATTGAGTGGAAACAGAAGATCGCAGAGCGCCAATCACAAATTGATTTGATTGAAAGCGAACTGAAAAACCGTAAGCAAGATCACCAAGCAGTTTCACAACAGTTGAAAACTCAACGCCTCTCTCACTATCGCTTTATCAATCAAGCCAAGCAATCTAAGAATTTACTCGAGTTGCTCGATGGTAAAGACGCGCTTGAAGGCTCTGGCGACTGTTGCCTACCAAAGCTGCTTAACTTCGCCTTTGAACACGGGTTCAAACCGTTAGCTTTGTCTGAATTTTGGTGGGGATTACCGCCTACAGACATCATTCGACAACACGCAAACCTCTACCCTGTTTGTCAGAGTAAAAGCTTTGAGATCCTCGAACACCAGTTAAGTGGCATAGAGCTAGAAGATAACCCGCTTATCGTGAACCCTGCGGTTGGTAAGTCTTTTAATATTGTTTATGAAGACGATGAAATCGTAGTCGTCAATAAGCCTGAAGAGTTCTTGTCGGTTCCCGGTAAGTTCATCGAAGATTCAGTTTATACCCGCATAAAAGCGCGTTACCCGGATGCGACTGGTCCTTTGATTATCCATAGGTTGGATATGTCGACGTCAGGTTTGTTGATCTTGGCGCTCACGGCGGAATCAAACAAGCATATTCAGAAGCAGTTCATTAATAGAACCGTAGAGAAACGCTACACCGCTTTGTTAGATGGCGAGATAACGGGCGAATCTGGCAATATCAGCCTTCCTTTGCGCGGCGACATCACGGACAGACCAAGACAACTGGTTTGTCACCAACACGGCCGAAATGCAGAGACCCATTGGCAAGTGGTTAGCACTCACAATGGCAAAACCAAGGTTCACTTGTACCCTAAAACAGGGCGAACCCACCAGCTGCGAGTGCACTGTGCTCATCCATTAGGGCTTGCTGTACCTATTCGTGGTGACGACTTATACGGATACAAACGCGAGCGCTTACACCTGCACGCTGGCTACTTAAAGTTGATTCACCCGACAACCGGTGAATGGATGGAGTTTGAAGTGCCTTCCGAGTTCTAAACTCTAACTTATCGAGCTAAGACTCTTATCTCACTCAATATTTGATCTCATAAAACGCATCAAGGTTCTACAACTGCTTAAGGTATAGAACCCTGATATTTAATTTTAATGTGATTATCACAGTTCATTAGCGTACTTTAGTTACTGAGTTCAATACTGCAGACGCCTAGCCCATCACATCTTTGCGCTGGTCAACACATTCGAAAGAGCCCATTTCGAACTCGCGACAGATCCATGGTCGGTTTTCGTAGATAGTACACATCAGTGTTTCTCTATCTACCGCAGAACACCAGCCGTCGTCTAAGCGCTTCATGGTTTCACCGCCCCATTCATCATAAGCGATGTGCTCTTCAGGTACGCCCGTATCTGTGATGATCATAACCTCTAAACGACAACAGCATGCCTGACAATTTGCACAGGTTACTTCGGGTTCGGTTACGTTCTTTATATCTATCGTCATAAGTGACTACACTGCTAAATTTTGCGTATAGTAATCGAAACCGCCCGCTACGGCTAATAAAGATAGTGCGGCGCGGCGTTTTCATTGATGTAGAAATAACAAAGGGCGCTGTGATTCACTCACAACACCCATAATATTTCGACTTTTCAGCGCGGCTTATCGCCACAGGCTCTATTTAGAACAGGCTCGCGAAGAACAGCTTAACGTAGTCTATTAAACGTTTGAACAAACCGCCCTGTTCAACCGCTTCAAGCGCGATCAAAGGCTGAGTTTGAACATCTTCGCCATCAACGGTGTAATGAACCACACCTAGAGTTTGACCTTCTGCAATTGGCGCTTTCAGTTCAGAGTTAAGCTCGATAGATGCAGTCAGCTTTTTACTGTCTGACTTAGGCAACGTAATGAACGTGTCTTCTGCCACACCTAATTTCAATGTGTCTTGCTCACCAAACCATACCTTCTCTTCAGCCACTTGATCGCCGCCTTTATGCGGGTTTAGTGTATCGAAGAAACGGAAACCGTAGCTCAACAACTGTTTGCTGTCTGATTCACGGCTCTTAACGCTTGATGCGCCCATCACAACCGCGATAAGTCTCATCTCACCTTGTGTCGCTGAACTCGCCAAACTGTAGCCAGCACCAGAGGTGTAGCCCGTTTTCATGCCATCAACGGTTAAGCTTCTATCACGCAACAAGCCATTACGGTTATGTTGAGTGATGCCGTTGTAACTGAAAGAGCGTTCGCTGTATAAGCCATACACATCCGGTAAATCACGAATAATGGCACGACCGAGTAACGCGATATCGTAAGGAGTCGAATAGAGGTCGTCTGCATCCAAACCATGTGCATTGGCAAAATGGGTGTTTTCTAGCTTCAGAGAGGTAGCCCAAGAGTTCATCAGGTCAACGAATGCATCTTGTGAGCCTGCAACATGCTCTGCAATCGCAACGCTAGCATCATTACCGGATTGAATAATCAAGCCACGATAAAGATCCATCATTGCTACATCGGTGTTTACTTCGATGAACATTTTTGAAGAGTCTGGGAAGTTCTTCGCCCACGCGTTCTCACTGATTCGTACCTGATCATCAGCAGAGATGTTGCCTCGCTTCATCTCTTGACCTGCCACATAGCTGGTCATCAGTTTGGTCAAGCTTGCTGGGTTTAACTTCGTATGTGCGTTTTTTTCTACCAGCACATCACCAGAATTAAAATCAATTAACACATACCCTTTTGCGCCTAGGCTAGGTGGGCTTGGTACTATAGAAGGTGCTGCGATAGCTGCATTACTTACCATCGCGGCGTTACTTACAATGAATATACTTAATAGAGGGAGAGAGTATTTGGAAAACAGTTTCATTGAATCAAACCTAAGTTAACGTTTTGAGCAGTATAGACAAATGCTAGCAAAAGAAGCGCGAACTTTACGTTGCTTTACGTATTTGTACCATTCGTTACAAATAAAAAAGTATAATCTGCGATCTGACCATATTTTCCACAACTAATATTTACTCCACGAATGCATTCAACGCCTAATGCTATCGCTCAGGAATGCGTCTAAATAACATTTCAACAAAGCCAGTAATACGCTGTTTGCTCTCGCTTGGCTCTAAATCAGGTTGGATGCCAGACTGTGCTAATGCTTGCCATTGTACGACCTCTGAGTTAGGTACGAAAAACGCAATGTACAACGACCCTTTCTCCGCGACTTTACCTTCACCATCGTAAAATGGCACACCAGTAGATAGCTTAATCGCATCGAAGATAGACTCATCGTTCAGTTCCGATTCTTCCGCTAATCCAAAGCCTACAACAACATCACCGACACCATCCTGCTTTAACTGATAACCTTTACTTGAGAGCTGTTCTTGAATCGAATCACGCACTAAATCGGTTACCACGGTTTCATCGTATTTTTGAGAAAGGTAAACCTTTTCTGACTCAGGGTGCCAGGAGTACGTCATCACGCCGTGTTTCATGAAACCAAAGTCACCGCTAGTGACCACACCATAATTGTGTGTGGGTGGTATTTCTTGCGTAGAGCATGCGGTCAGCCCAATAGCCATCAAAGCCAATAGTGCTGCTTTTTTTATGCTTTTTGTTGCACAAATGGATCGTTTTATCATTCGAGGCTTCCTTACCCATATAAAAATAACTATCAATTCAACCTCCAACATAAATAGTAATTATGTTAATAGAAAGGTCATTAAACGTTTGCGTAATCGCTAACCTTCACCTCTGTCTGTTTTGGGGGTTTAATCACAAAAACAGAGTTGGTATAGTTCTCCCCGTTAAACAAAACCAGACCATTCGAGGCACGGAGCTTCCTCAATCATCTCATGAAGAGAAGAATTGGTACCGACAAAGTATCGGCAAATTTAAGAGGGTCAAACAATGGAATTCAATATGGTTGAAATTTTAGGTTACGCTGCGTCTATTATGGTCGCAATTTCATTAACAATGAAAGATATCGTTCGTCTGCGTGTCCTTAACTTTATTGGCTGTGCACTCTTCACAGCATACGGCATCATGATTGACGCATGGCCAGTTGCAGCCACCAACGGCTTTATCGCTTGTGTAAACATCTACTTCCTTGCAAAAATGCAAAAGGAAAAAAAAACGGAAGCGATGAAAGCAGCGAAAGCTTAAATTAACGATTAGCCTTTCAAATAATTCTGAAAAAGCCCAAATAGAGCGATCTATTTGGGCTTTTTTGTGTTTGTCGTTCTCAAGAGCTCGATTTGTGTGAACAAAACTTTTCAATTCAATGAGGCTTTCAACCGATCACATGTAAGCAACGTGATATTCGTTCTCTCGATACGCTTGAGTGTTGTTACGTCCACTCTCTTTTGCTTGATAAAGCGCTTTGTCGGCTTTATCGATAGCGGTTTCAATGTCAGTCAGTGCTTGAGCATGGCAACAACCAGCGCTGATTGTTACTGGCGACACTAAGCCTTGAAGTTGCTCAACACATAACCGTAACGCCTCTGATAATTCGAATAACTCATGTTCATCACAATCAAACGTCACCAAAATAAACTCTTCACCGCCATAGCGTGCAATCAAACGACGACGGTTAACAAATCTCTTCAGTGATTTTGCGACCTCACAGATAACCCTATCGCCTTGAGCATGACCATATTGATCGTTCACCCGCTTGAAATGGTCAATATCCAGCAAAATGACACCGACATTTGTTAGCGGATAAGGCGACCTTTGAGTAATTTTCAGTTTTAGCTGCTCGATAAAACTCCGTCGGCTAGGAAGGCCTGTGAGGTAATCGAGGCTCGCAACATCCAATATTTTGAGATGACGATGCCGCAGGTAAAGCACCAGAACAACAATGATACTCAGTAGACTAACAACCAACGTCATCAAACTTGCCAACAATAAGCTGTGGTTCTTGTTGAGCTCTTGTTCTAAGACACCAGCAGAAATAACCCAATTAAGATACGGATAAAACTTGTAGAAGATGTTTTTACTCGTCGTGCCATCTGCCGTAGAGATAGAGTAACTAAAGTGACCTTCAGGTTCATCGGCGACTTTATCGATAAGCAACTCTGAAGAGTCATCAATCAAGGTTTTTAAGTGCTCGTGTTCAAAGTTAGGTTGAAGGACTAACGTGCCTTGTAAATCAACGATATATACATAGCCACTATCGCCATACGAGTACTTTCTCAATTTGTCTTTAAGTGCTTCGAGATCAACCAGGTACATCAGTTCATCTTTATAGGTGGTCGCCACCAATGTATTGCCACTCGGTAGCCTCACTGAATATGCGACCTTCGCACGCTTGCCAACTTCATGTGGATTGGCGTGCGAGTATTGGGTCATTCCAGACTGTAAGCTCAGTTGTTGTTGAATATGGGTTAAATGCGCGCGATTTTTCCCTTGTAAAAACGGGTGATATAGATGAATACCTTGTGGTGACATCAGGTAGATATAACCAGACTCTCCAATCACCAATTCGTTGGCAATTCGAATGACTTCTTCAACTTCTTGTTCTGGAGAGACACGCAGTGCGTGAGAGGCGACGGTATCAGTCACACCTTTTAGATAGGTTTTGATCGCTTCGTTGACTGTGGTGTCTACGATGTCGTAACTCGCGTTCACAATAGTACGAAAGAAGAATTGGTTGGAATCTAATAATGATTCTTTCGTCCGGTTGAATTGAACAGCAGAGAGGATCAGAGAAACTACGGCCAGCACAATTGAGAAACTAAGAATGTATTTACGTCTGACTTTCAAGATTACCCCATAGCTTTCTAATTTTAGGTAACGCTATTTTTTGTTATAGGCAGACTGTTTTATATCATACTTATCTTTTTTACTGAACGAGTGTCGATATTCTGAGAGGTTTCTATACGCAATCTGTGACTTATAGCAAAAACGCCGAACTGGATTCAGTTCGGCTTTTTGATTTTACGTCTAGATTGATTACTTAATTGATACTAATTCCTGATAAATAGACTTAAAAGCATTTGTGTTTATTACCTATTACTACACTCTATTGTCTATAAATAGTTTGCTTAGCATTAAATTAAGAACAAACTTGAGTCCAGCTACCATCGCTACCCGGTTCAGAACTTGTCCACCAGTTTGCTTGGTAAACACTACCGTTGTGAACCACTTGGTCTCCTGTGTTTGCATGGCTTGGGTTACCTGCCCAATCTTTCTGAGGTAAGTCTGGGTAAACCGCTAAACCTGCCGTATCACATGTACCTGGATTGGTGCCACCATCGCCAGGGTTACCGCCACCTGAACTGATATCACCTAATGGTAGATCTGGCTGCTCGAAGCTAAACGCGTAATCAACGCCACCGACATTCACCGCGTAGTTAGCAGGGCCAGAAATTGGCAAGTAATACACCATGTCTAACTCATACACACCGCCAGCAGGAAGCTCTTCCCATGTCGGCAACGTAAACGCCACTCGGTGCATGGTTCCATCTAGTCCACCGATGTTATCCGCGCGAGTATGACCTGAAGCAATCACGGTCAAACCACCACCCGATTGATCTTTCGCGTTATCAGGTGCAGATACTGGGATATCGAATTGGAACTCAGTTCCACCCGGAAGAGCTTGCCCTGTGTTGTTCGTGAACGTGATCTTAGGGTTGATTGGGTAGTTTTGGTCACCGACTTTGAAGCCACCAACCGATACCGCGATATCTAGCGCTTCTGTTGGAATAGCACCCGTCGCTACTTTGTTTCCATATGGTGTTGCAGACTTAAACTTATCGTAGATAGCTTTCGTCATGGTGTTACCCATGTGGAACTCACCGTTACCGCTGTTACACGCTTGCTCAGTCGTATCGATAGAGCTTCGGTTGCCATTCGCATCGAGAACATAACAGTTATAATCCCCTGCTAGTTCCCAGAACATAATGCCGCCGATCTCTTTGTCGATAACGTAGTCCGCTTTCACGTCGATAGACTGTTTATCTTCTGTTGAAAGGAATACGCCCTTCTCTGCGTTCCACAACCAAGGGGCAACCGCCACACTGTCGTAGTTTCTCGTGTAAGTGCCCGTTAGAACATCTGAAGGATCATTCACAGGATCAAGCTTGTAAGCTTCAGCGTAAGAGCCCCAAATACCCTTCTCTAGGTTCTTCGCGTGCCACATAGGGTTAGAACCCGCGCCCATTTCGTTACCTTTTGGATCGGTATCGTGCCACATGTTGTCGATACCAATAGCGCCATGGCCACAGTTGTTTTTCTCGCCTTCACCCGTACCCGCTGAACATTCAGATTGGTTTGGCAGTGCTGCTCGGCCCCAAAGACCATTCTCACCACCCGTTACGCCTTGCCAACCACGAGTGTAGTAAGGCACACCGATGTTAATACGGCCTGCTGGCATAGAACCACGGAAGTAATGGTAAGCCCAATCCGTGTTCAGATAACCAATACCACCGTAAGCCGCCGTGTCGTATACGTTCCACTGCGCTAGCTCTGAATCTTTACCCGTATCAAACAAGGCTGCGTTATGACCTACGTGATCGTTCCACGCACCGTGAAGGTCGTAAGACATGATGTTTACGTAATCGAGGTACTTGGTTACATCGAATGTTTCCATACCGCGTAATAGGTAACCAGAAGAAGGCGCTGCGATCGTTAACATGTAGTGATTGCCATCTTGCGCAGACGCCGCATCGAGCTTCTCACGTAGCACTTTCATCAACACTTGGTACGACGCCCACAGGTATTGACGACGCGGCTCCATGAAGTCTTTGTCGTATGGGTTACCTGCGCCAGCCATAGAAGTTGGGTATTCGTAATCGATATCTAGACCATCGAACTGGTACTTACGCAGCATTTCGACCGCTGAAGTCGCGAATGTTTCGATACCTTGATGGTTGATAGAACCATCAGCATTGGTCGTCATGGTGTAGAAACCACCATCAGCCACGCGGCTGCCATCAGTCGCGAAGTGACCACCTGTTTCAGCCCAACCACCGATTGAGATTAACGTTTTCACGCCGTGTTTTTTCTTCGCTGTCGCTAATGCACCGAAGTGACCTTTGAAGCCTAATGCCGGATCAACTTCCACACCCGGCCACTCTTTACCAACCGCTGCGTTATTTGGATCGTTTACATCACCGACGTTTACTTTGCCATCTGAACCGATGCTCACGAAAGCGTAGTTAATGTGTGTGAGTTGTTCCCAAGGAATATCATTTACTAGGTAGGCAGCTTGTGGGTCATCCCCTGCACGCCAACTTGTGAAGTAACCAATGACACGACGGGGATGGTCTGCGCCCATTTTCTCACGGCCTTCATCATCGTAAATTGTACAGTAAGGAACATCGACACCTTGAGTTTGATATAAGCCATCAGGGCGACATGTGCTCACTGTTGGAGCGCCGTTCACGGTCAAAGATGCCAACGCAGAATCTGCAGTCGCACCTTGGTCGTCTGTTGCTTTCGCGTAAACTGCTAAAGAACCCGCTTGAGTTGTTGTGTAATCTAACGTGTAAGGGCTCGTTGCAGCAGTGCCCACAAGAGCACCCGCTACGTAGAAATCAACCTTATCAACCGTGCCATCGCTATCTGCTGCCGTTGCTGTCAGTGTGACTACACCACCAACATCAACAGATGTCACTGAAAGTGCAACTGAAACTGTCGGTGCTTCATTCCCTGGTTGTGCTGAATCAACAGAAACAGAAACCGCACTTGCAACACTTGCTGCGCCTTCATTATCCGTTGCAACAACAGAAACCTGATGATTACCCGACGTTGCAGCCCAAGTCGCTTCGAAAGGTGCCGCTGTGACTACCGCAACAGATGCGCCATCAACAAAGAACTCAACCGAAGCCACACTGCCATCAGAATCTAGTGCTGTTGCACTCAATACAACATTATCGCCTTCAGTAATCACGTCAGAAGCAGAGGGTGCCGTTAATGAAGCCGTTGGTACTTCATTTGGCGTACCGCCACCTCCGCCACCACTACACACATCAATCTTTTTCCATTGTGCATAGTCACCCTCAAATTGGCTCGGGTTGTTATTTTGATTCCAGTAATTCGCTGAGTACGCGCTGCCGTCATGTGAAACCTGATCACCACCGGTGTACACCGTGGCGGAATCCCACGCTTCTAACGTTGAACAATCCACAGCCGCGTAGCTGTTGAACGCCATTAAGCATGACGCGGTGAGAGTACTGAGTGTAAAAACCTTCTTGGCCACTCTTCCTTGGTTTAGGTGCATGTTAGCTGTCCCTTAAGTTATTGTTTCAAGATGCTTAATTTAAGTGTCATATTTCTCATCACTTAAATCTCTTCGCAAAACAACTGTAGGTAACAGTGCCAATTTAACACCTAAAATATTCGATATTTATAAAATGACTCGCATTAATTTGTTTATAGCATGCAATGAGTCGACACTTATTTTGCACGAACAACTAATATTAAATTTATTTCGGTACGCTAAAAAATATCGCCTAATTCGTATCCTTAATTACAAAACTCTATTCATATCTGCTTTATTTGTTCGTTCTGAAATTTCGTTTTAAAACTAACCAAAAGGGATTGATTTCGCCGTAGAACTGATTTCTTTTCTAAATTTGCCCACTTTTCCTTAACAATTGTGGTAGTATCGCGGATTTTTTTGACGAACCTCACATTTCCAATGCAAGTGTGGGAGAAATACATAGGCTTGAAAGAGCCAAATATAGCGAAGAAATAATGTCCAACTTGACGCAAGTCGCCAACGAAAACATCAACGCAGAATCTACTTCTATCGATTTCAATAAAGCTCAATCTTTGGGTGAAAAGCTGGAACTCGGAAACCCAGTCTTTTGGCTTAGTGGCAGTTTTTTAACCCTCTTTGTCATCCTAGCCTTCACCAACACCTCCGTGTTGTCCGAACTTGTAAACATCGGCTTTAGTTATTCAACTAAATGGTTCGGTGCTTTCTGGCAAGTCCTACTACTTCTCAACTTCATTATCGGTTTAGTGCTTGCACTAGGTCGCACTGGCCACGTTCGCTTAGGAACGCTTGCCCTACCTGAAATGACCACCTTTAAATGGATGTCTATCGTCCTATGTACGCTGCTAGCCGGCGGTGGGGTGTTCTGGGCAGCCGCAGAGCCTATTGCTCACTTTGTTTCAGCTCCGCCACTGTATGGCAACGCAGATCCTCAAGCGATGGCGTTCAATGCTCTATCACAATCTTTCATGCACTGGGGTTTCCTTGCATGGGCAATCTTAGGTGGTTTGTCTTCCATCGTGTTAATGCACTTGCATTACGACAAAGGCCTTCCTCTTAAGCCTCGCACGCTGCTTTACCCAGTAC
This sequence comes from Vibrio sp. 10N.286.52.C3, assembly GCF_041468865.1. Classification (NCBI taxonomy): domain Bacteria; kingdom Pseudomonadati; phylum Pseudomonadota; class Gammaproteobacteria; order Vibrionales; family Vibrionaceae; genus Vibrio; species Vibrio sp. 10N.286.52.C3. The sequence continues at coordinate 72,874 of NZ_JBFRJM010000031.1, forward strand.
TTGGCGACAAAGCGATTAACAGCTGGGTTGGTAACGTAGTCGACGCATGCAGCATCGTGGCTGTAGCCGCAGGTACTATCGGCCCTATCGGCTTCCTTGGCCTACAAATCAGCTACGCGCTAAGCGAACTGTTTGGTATTTCCGACAGCTTTGCTACACAAAGTGTCGTTATTATCTTTGCTATCGCAATGTACACGCTTTCTGCTTTGAGCGGCGTGAACAAAGGTATCCAACTGGTAAGCCGTTACAACATCATCTTGTCTGTGTGTCTAATCGGCTACATCCTTCTTGTTGGCCCAACGAGCTTCATCGTTGATGGCTACCTGCAAGGTATGGGCGAAATGGTTGATAACTTCATCCCAATGGCGCTATACCGCCAAGATACAGCGTGGCTAGGTGGTTGGACGGTATTCTTCTGGGGTTGGTTCTTAGGTTATGGCCCAATGATGGCTATCTTCATTGCTCGCATCTCACGTGGCCGTACTATTCGCCAAATGATCGTTTCTATCAGCATCGTTGCACCGCTTGTAACGTGTTTCTGGTTCAGCATCGTTGGTGGTAGCGGTTTAGCGTTTGAATTAGAGAACCCAGGTGTGATCTCTAGTGCATTCGAAGGCTTTAACCTTCCTGCTGTGCTACTGGCCATTACCGCTCAACTGCCGTTCCCGACTTTGATTGCAATTCTGTTCCTGATCCTGACGACCACGTTCATCGTGACAACAGGTGACTCAATGACTTACACAATCAGTGTGGTAATGACGGGTACGACAGAGCCAAACGCAGCGGTACGTACCTTCTGGGGTATCATCATGGGTGCGGTAGCGATCACACTTATCTCGATGGGTTCAGGCGGCATCTCCGCTCTACAGTCGTTCATTGTAATCACAGCGGTTCCGGTATCGTTTATCTTGCTCCCGTGTCTATGGCACGCGCCGAAGATCGCGAAGCAGATGGCAAGAGATCAAGGTATCGCTTAATACCTGACCCGATTTAGTTTCGGGTAGCGTAGAACACTAAAAAGCCACTCAAGTGATTCACCTGAGTGGCTTTGTTTTATCTGTTCGTTACTTCTATCTACGAAGCTTATTTCAATCGATAGTTCGGCTTATTGAAACTTTTCACCCGCAGCAACCATAAACGACATCTCAACCAGTAGCTCAGGATTAGCAAGTTCTGCTTTCACGCATGCACGGCTTGGCGCGCAGCCTTCAGGGAACCACGCTTCCCAAACTTCATTGAGTGCATCAAAGTTAGCGAAATCCGTGAGATAAATAGTCACTGACAATACGCGAGATTTGTCGCTGTCTACCAAACTCATCATTTCTTCGGCTTGTTCGAAGATTTGCTGAACCTGACTCTTAATTCCTGCTGTTGTATCCGTCTCTGCCACTTCCACAAAGCTTGCAATACCGTTAAAAACAGTTACATCAGACCAACGTTTGGTCGGGTTAATTCTATGAATTTTCACTGGTTATACTCTTCTTATAATTAGGGTGAACATCAGCGTAATCTAATCCAAATCGCGAATATTGAAAACAAAAATTGGAAAACTCGCGGTACCTTTTGAACAGCACTATCGCTTCCCCATTGCTTTGGTTCTCAACATCACTAGCCTTTAAGCCCCTATCGAGACAATAAGTCGCCACGTGTCAAATCTCTAGATAAATATATTAATTATTATTCTCAATGCGAAATTTAATCTGAACTCTTGCGGTCATATTCAAGGATTTTATTAAATGGAGTACTTTTATGCATGTTCAAACCTATGATTTAAAACAGAGTAATGTGGGATATAACCTTGGAGTGGTTGGAGTAGCATTAGTGCTCGCTTGGATTGGAATTTATAAGTTTACGCCAACTGAAGCGATGCTCATTGAACCGCTAATCGCGAATCATCCTGCAATGAACTGGTTTTACAATCTGTTCTCAGTACAAGCTGTGTCTAACATGGTGGGTGGCGCGGAGATCATCGTCGCGATTGGATTGATCGTTGGATTTAAGAAGCCGACAGTAGCTTTCTACTCAGGCATTGCTGCATCGGCTATCTTTGTTGTGACACTTAGCTTCCTGGTTACAACGCCAAACGCTTGGAAAGTATCGGATGGCATCTTAGTCACTAACTTCTTCCTAGTGAAAGATATCCTGTTTTTGGCTATCGCGATTAGCGTAATCGAACATAACAAACCTCAGAAGTAACCGTAAATCTAGAAGTGGCCAAACCTAGAAGTAACCTTAAACCTTTAAATAAAAAGACTCGAAGCTGGCTAGAAGGACGCTGCCAGCTTCTAATGTATAAGGCACTGATAGTCACCTAGTCAGCTAAAACCTTACGATAAAAATTAGCATCTTGATGTTCTCCTTTAAACACCGCGTAGCTCTCAACATACTCGACCAATTCAAAACCGGTATTGGATAAGATTTTGTTGGAACCGATATTGCCCACTAACGCATAGGCATCAACATATTTAAGGTTGGTCTGTTCCTCCAAATAGAGTAGAAACTGCTTTACTGCGTTAGACGCAATGCCTTTTGAAGCAAAGGAAGGACCTACTCGATACCCTAGCTCTCCACTATGGGCGATCTGGTCGATATCGCGGATGTTGATTCTTCCACAGACAGTGCCATTGGCGTCTTTGATCAACATAGGAATCATCTCACCATTCTCGTATTCAGTTAGAAAGCTGGTGATTTGCTCGGTCACACCTGCATTTGAATAGAAGCTATCACCCCTAACTGGAATAAATTGCTCAAACCACTCTCGATTTTCGACCTCAAAATCCAAAAGCGCACTCGCGTCATTCGGTTGAAGTAAGTGTAAAAATACATCCATGACAAATACTCTAATGTTTCCCTAAAAAGCCGCACCTTATGATTCATGAACCACGGCTTATTAATACGGTTACGGTAAACCTCTCAATTTCTTGGCTGGGTTACCTGCATAGATACCTTTCTCAGTAATGTCTTTCGTTACCACACTGCCCGCGCCGATTACTGCACCTTCGCAAATGCTGACAGACAGAACCGTAGCGTTAGAACCGATCGTGACGTTGTCAGCTATCAAGGTACGCCCCCAACTTTCAGGATTAGGATCTGGCTTTCCCTCTTTGAATAAGTCGTTGGCAAACATGACTCCGTGACCAACAAAGCAGTCACTTCCAATGGTCACATACTCACAGATAAAGGTGTGAGATTGAATCTTGCTTCTCGCACCTATCACGGTGTTCTTTTGAATCTCAACAAAGGGGCCAACGAACACATCATCTTTAAGCTCACAGCCATAAACGTTACTTGGCTCGATGATAGTGACATTCTCGCCACAGGTAATATCAGTAATCTGTGACTTTAATACTCTTGGACTTGCCATACTTCACTTCCTCTCGACATTAGCGTCACAATTCAACCTAAGAGATTGTGCCGTAGCCATTAAAGTGCAGCAAATAGATATGTTGAGAGTTGGCAATGGATCAGAAATTCTGCATAAATTAAAACAGTCCTACCAGCACAACTGACAACAGCACCCCACCGATAAAACTTGGGGCGTGGAATGGCTGAGCTTTAGATCTAACGTACTCTTTTTGAAGGTCTTCTTGGTAAGTTTTAACGGCGAGTTCTTTTATGTAGTTATTTTGCATAATAAGCTCCTTCTTAATCAGTAAGAGAAGCTTAAGACTTGAAGTTAGGTTGAGGTAAAGCAAAAAATCAGATTAATTGAACACTTTATTTTTGTTACTCGAGGATTACCCTGAACACATCGTTATTCACGCCGCCAACATCTACTAACTCTCCCGGTTTCATTAGAAGCGAGGTGTTAAGCTGTCGTGTTGAACGTGGCTCTTTTGTTTCTCGAATCACTAACATATCGACAAAATAGCCAGAGTCTTTCTTTGATATTGAGCCCGAAAACGTAACGCTTTCAACCCTATCGGCAAGGACTGAATTGAATGTTTTATCCTCTAAAACACCTGCGGCGATGGATGTATCACCATAAAATAGCGTGATGGTTGTTGGGTCGGGTACCAACTCTTGATTGGACGAACACCCTATTAGGGTAAGGCATAGCAGTAAAATGGCTCGAAATTGCATAAACTGGTTTTCTTTATTACGTTAAGCGTCCGTTTTTCATATTAAAACACTTCAACCTTATAAATACCATGTTTACGGGATAAGCTTAGGTGTGTCGCTTCGATGGACTTGAGTAATGAAGTGAACGGATCAGATCTCGGCCTGTTGAGTTTGCTCCCTATTTGGAAGCTAAACCGAGATCTGATCGATATTATCGAGAAGGGTTCAATTGATTTATGCAACAACGTCTTGTGGAGGTGTCCCTTCACAGTTAGAAACGACAGCATCAATTTGTACTAAAGCATTCATTGGGATTTCTGAAACCCCGACTACCGTTCTTGCAGGCAACTCAGCATTAAAGAATGTGGTGTAGATGTCGTTTACCGCATCAATATCTGAAATATCCTTAAGTTGAATATTAATTTTCACCGTATCGTCCATGCTATGGTCAACGCTTTCAATTATCGCCTTAATATTGTTTAAGCATCGTTCAGCTTGTTCTTTTGCACCACCAGCAACAATTTCATTTGTTTTCGGATCTAAAGGTAATTGGGCTGAAATATGATTGTAGTGAGAGAAAGCAACAGTATGCGAATAAGGCATGAATGGTGCAGAAACAGTATTATTGGTTTCAATAACCAGTAAGCGAGTGTCTTCTGGTAATTGCGGCGGTGTACCGTCGCCATGTGAAATGGATGTATCAATTTGAATTAAAGCACCCATTGGTAATTCAGCTGCGTTAACAACGGTGCGAGCAGGAACGTAGCTTGGGAAGAATTTAGCACATACTTCATTTACCACTTCCGCATCTGCGATATTTTTTAGGTAGATAGTCGTTTTAACCACATCATTCATGACGTGTCCGATGCTTTCTAAAATAGCTTTAATGTTTGATAGACATTGCGCTGTTTGCGCTTTGATACCACCATCAACCAACTCACCTGTGGCTACATCTATAGGCAACTGAGCTGAAAGATTGTTGTAGTGAGAAAAGGCTGCAGTCTGCGTAGACACAGCACTTTGAGGTGCGTTATCCGTATTTCTTGAGACCTTAATTAGCGCGCAAGGAGCTTGTGGTTTAGTGCCTTCACCGTTAGAAATGAGAGCATCCATTTGAACCAGCGCATCGCTGCTTGGCAGTGCAGTGACACCCACGACAGTGCGTGTTGGAAGGCTGTTGTGGAAGAAGTTTTTGTAAACTTCATCAATAGCATCGATATCAGAAATATTCTTAACGAAAACATGAATCTTCACGACATCATCCATAACATGGTCGATGCTTTCAACAATCGCTTTAATATTATTCAAACATTGTGCTGCTTGATCTTTAATATCACCGATGACTATTTCACCCGTTTTAGGGTCAATCGGAAGTTGAGCAGAAAAGTTATTATAATGAGAAAAAGCGACCGTTTGTGTAGATACAGAATTAATTGGTGCGTTTTCAGTGTTTCTTGAAATTTTAATGATATCGCTACTCATCGGTATTATCCTTTAAATAAAATAGGTATACGTATTTATATTTAACAATCGTATTTGGAAGAATGATTAAAGTAGCGCCATGTTAAGTGAATTATTTTAGGGTAAACGTGATATCCATCAGACTCTCAGTTGACTATAAATCAGCAAGTTACAGAATAATTAGTCATCAAACGACTAATTATCCGTCGTACTAGGCTTTATCAACTGCTAAATTATCTTTAATTTTAAGTCTATTCAATAATCCTGAATACTCTCTCTGATAGTACGGTGAGTAATTCCAGAATTTTAGATAATATTTGATAGGTTGTTCACACTAAAACTTCGTTAATAGCTAAGTTAGTGAGTTTCTCCCCTATACCTGTGCATAAACTCTTAGGCTATTTAATTAATTATTTTCGAGAGCTTATTTTATATAAGTACGTTAATAATATATTCGAGAATCAAATACCTACAATCTGACAATGCCTATGATTAGATACATTTACTCATATAATTCAACAAATATGAGCAATCGTCACCATAGCTTTTGGCATTATAGCTCTCAACACATAGTTTCGTTGAAAGAAGAACTAAACCGCTCTTGGAGTAGTATTGAAGTGGCGCTTAAATTCGCGGCTAAATTGAGATGGGCTGGAGTAACCGACTCGACGTGCAGCATCACTAATACGAAGGCCTTCTAGTTGAATCAGCTCTTTGGCTTTATTAAGTCTAACCTTTTTCAAGTATTGAAGAGGTGATTCAAAGGTGACATTACGGAATGCATTGTGGAAGGCAGACACGCTCATGTTGGCTTCGTCAGCAAGCGATTGAACGGTGATGGTTTGGTCGTACTCTTCATGCACTTTAGACAGCGCTTTGGCAACACGTGCGTAATGGCCATCATGATGAGCTAAATCAAACAGCACACGCCCTTCTGAACCGGTTAATGCGCGGTAGACAATCTCCGTTACCATGGCATCGCCCAATATGTTGGCCTCAATGTCGCAATGCAGCGTTTTCACCAATCGGGTAAAGCTCTCTAGCATTTGCTCTTCCATTGGCGTCGATTCTAAGCCACTCGAGTTCTGTTTGTGCTTGTTGCAGTAGCTCTCTAAGAAGCCTTGATCTTCGAGCTTTTTGACTAAGCTATGCAAGCGTTGAGAATCAATGCTAATCGACAAGCCAAGCAATGGTTCACCATTAACAGGCAAGGCTTCGCACTCTAACGGCATTGGCACACCCACCACAAGATAATCACCTGCAGCGTAAGTCACTGGCCTTTCGCCAATGTAGATGTTCTTTTTACCCTGTCCGAGCATGATAATGCCAGACTGGTAAGTAAATGGCTGACGCTGATTCCCTCCACTGCTCCTATACAACCACACGCCGCTAATTTCAGTTTCTCTGATCCCTTCGAGATCATCCCAACCTTTGTGTTCTACATATGACTGTAACAACTGAGCGAGTGTTTTCATAAGTGGCGACTTTCCATTCCAAGTGCTAAGAGTAAGTAAGCTAAAGCAGAGGAAGAATATCAAGTTTGTAGAAATAGGCAATTTATTTGGAGGAACAGCTCTTCATTGACCTAGATTACTGTACTAATATGCAAATATAGAAATTGAGCAATAAACCAAAATAACAAATTTCGCTTTACACAAGGAATCTCTGATGCAATTTACTTACGTTAACCCTACTGTTATCCATTTCGGCCAAGGCCAAATCAACGCTATCAGCCAAGCGGTTGATACTTCGAAGAAAGTACTGGTCATCTATGGTGGCGGTTCAATCAAGAGCAACGGTGTTTACGACCAAGTTGTAGAATCTTTGAAAGATCACTCTTGGATCGAGCTCTCTGGCGTTGAAGCAAACCCTACCAAAGAGACGCTAGACAAAGCAGTCGCTCTTGTTAAAGAAGAAAACGTAGAATTCATTATCGCTGTTGGCGGTGGTTCAGTAATCGACGGCTCTAAGTACGTTGCTGCAGCGGCTAAATATGACGGCGACGGTTGGGACATCCTAACGGGCAAACACCAAGTAACTGAAGCGACGCCAATCGGTGCGGTACTGACACTTCCTGCGACAGGTTCTGAATCTAACATGGGTGCGGTAATCACGCGTAAAGCGACTCAAGAGAAGCTTGCTTTCCTTAACCCTGCAGTACAGCCTAAGTTTGCGGTTATGGACCCAGATGTAATGAAGTCTCTACCTGAGCGCCAATTGATCAACGGTTTAGTTGATGCGTGGGTACACGTGTGTGAGCAATACATCACGATGCCAACAGACGCGATGGTTCAAGACGGTTACGCGGAAACACTGCTTAAGAACCTACTTGTACTGGGTAAGCAATACGACGAGCGTGACAACGACGCATGGCGTGCAAACCTAATGTGGACAGCAAACCAAGCGCTTAACGGCCTAATTGGTACGGGTGTTCCTCAAGATTGGGCAACTCACATGATTGGCCACGAATTCACAGCACTATGGCACGTAGACCACGCACGTTCGCTTGCGATTGTTCAACCTTCACTACTTCGTAACCAAATCGAAGCAAAACGTGGCAAGCTAGAGCAAATGGGTCGTAACGTATTTGGCCTAGAAGCGGGTGCTGATTTAGCAGAACGCACAATCGCTGCAATCGAAGCGTTCTACCACAGCCTAGACGTAGCAACCATGTTTGACGGCTACGAAACAAACAAAGCAACGGCGATTGACAATGTTGTCGCTCAACTTGAATCACACGGCTACCTACAACTTGGTGAGAATCAAGCAATCACGCCAGAGAAAACACGTGAGATTCTAGAGTCTGCGATTCACTAAGAATCGGGAAAATAGAGAGAAAGTAAAGATAGTGGTCATACAACGATGAATTTTCACATCTGACTGAACCCATTACTTTTTTCTTTCGTACAACAGAAGCAGCGTTCATTTTGGGCGCTGCTTTTTAATTTGCCCTACAAGATGCTATTAAATTCTCATAAGTCCCTAATTTTATGTGCAATCATATTTCTATATTGTTAAGGTAAACCTGTCTCTTTACTAGGTATGAACAACGATTTGAACAATCTCAAGGAAATGGTTAAGTTTAAGTCACTTAACAAGTGGTATGGTGATTTTCATGCCCTAAAGGATATAGATTTAAATATTGAACAAGGAGAGATAGTGGTGATTTGCGGGCCGTCTGGTTCGGGTAAATCAACCTTGATCCGTTGTATCAATCAGCTAGAACCTTTCGAAAGTGGCGAACTTTCCGTGCTAGAAAAAGTACTCCCGGGTAAGTTCAACACACCGGGCCAAGTCGGAATGGTGTTTCAGCACTTTCATTTATTCCCCCATCTTACCGTGCTTGAGAACCTTACTCTTTCTCCAATTCGTACGCTTAAAAAAAGCAAACAAGAAGCCGAAAAAATAGCAATGCACTATCTCGAGCGTGTGCACATTGCAGAACAAGCCAACAAATACCCAGTGCAACTTTCTGGCGGTCAGCAACAACGCGTGGCTATCGCCCGTTCCCTGTGTATGAAGCCGGAATTACTCTTGTTTGACGAACCCACTTCAGCGCTTGATCCGGAGATGATCAACGAAGTGCTCGATGTGATGGTTGAACTGGCGAGCGAAGGCATCACTATGGTGTGTGTGACACACGAAATGGGCTTTGCAAAACAAGTGGCCGACCGCGTTATCTTCATGGATGAAGGACAAATTGTGGAATCGAATACCCCACAAGCGCTCTTTGAAAACCCTCAACATGAACGTACTCAAGCGTTCCTAAATCAGATCCTGACTTATTGATGTTGATTCGAATTATTAAACCAGCCCTTTCCGCTCTAATACAAATTGTTGTACTAGTGGCCGCTGTTGTCTGGATTCTCGATTCTGGCGCACAAACCATGGGATACAGCTGGCAATGGGAGCGCGTGCCGGACTATATTGCTTTCTATGAAGATGGCGAATGGTGGCCTGCAGAGTTAGTTGAAGGGCTACTGGTTACCATCAATATCTCTCTGATTTCTTTGGTTGCAACGCTGGTGATTGGCTTAACCACAGCCCTATTGCGAAACTCCAATTCGGTGGTTGGACGCACCTTAGCCACCAGCTATGTTGAGTTGATTCGTAACACGCCGTTATTAGTACAAATTTATTTGCTCTATTTTGTATTTGGCCCCGTGTTAGGGCTGGATCGTTTTAGCACTGCCGTTTTAGCCTTGGCACTTTTCCAAGGCGCTTACACCGCCGAGATATTTCGTGCTGGTTTAAATGGTATTGCGAGAGGACAATTTGAAGCAGCTCAATCCTTGGGCTTATCAAAGACCTATACTTACTGGGATGTGATTCTTCCTCAGGTGGTGCAACGCACCTTGCCACCTTTGACCAATGAAGTGATCTCTCTTATTAAAAACTCTTCAATTGTGAGTGTCATGGCTATCTTTGACCTAACAACCGAAGCCAGAAACATAGTTTCTGAAACCGCGATGCCATTTGAGATTTGGTTCTCTGTGGCGATCATTTACCTTGCACTTACACTTTCACTTTCTGCCGTTGCAGCTTGGCTTGAGCATAAGCTCGGAGCTAACTGGCGAACACAATAAGGATTTATCAGCATGAAGCTATTTAAAACCGCAATTACAGCCCTACTTGCGCTTGCCGTCAGTTTGCCTGCACTTGCTTCTGAAACGCCTAACCTAGACAAAATAAACGAACGTGGCTCTCTACGCGTTGGTATGTCGACATTTGTTCCTTGGGCGATGCGTAACAAACAAGGCGATCTTGTTGGCTTTGAAATCGATGTAGCAAAACGTCTTGCTGAAGATTCTGGCTGGAAAGTTGAATTCGTACCGACGGCATGGGATGGCATTATTCCTTCTCTACTTTCGAACAAGTTTGATGTAATCATTGGCGGTATGTCTATCACTGAAGCTCGCGCTAAAAGCGTATTGTTCACTGAACCTTACTCGCACTCTGGCGTTCAACTGGCAGCGAATAAAGAGCTAGCAGAAGGTTTTACACAAATCTCTGATTTTGATTCTCGCCGTGTAAAAATTGCAGCGCGTCGTGGTGCATTCACAGTGCAAGTAGCTCGTGAAACCTTCCCTAAAGCGAAAGTTCTACAGTTCGATGACGATGCTCAAGCATTCCAAGAAGTATTAAACGGCAACGCACACGCGGTTATCGCGTCTAGCCCGAAACCAGAACACGAAGCGATTAAAAACGCAGACACGCTATTTATTCCATTCGAAGAACGCCTATCAAAAGGTAATGAAGCATTTGCAGTTCGCCTAGGTGAAACTGACAAGACAGAATTCTTCAACGAGTGGATCAAAGCACGTACTGAAGACGGTTGGTTGAAAGAGCGTTACGAGTACTGGTTCTCTACTCTAGATTGGCAAGACCAGATTGCTCAAGGTCAGTAATCAACTGCCAATTAGACGCTAAAGAACCAATCAAGGCAGTACCTTGCTGGTACTGTCTTTTAAGAAACACCCGAGATAGCTATAAACTCATAGCCACTCTCACAGCATATTAATTATCATTGTTTAAACAGGAATGACGTGAGTAGTACTAGCGCATTATCAACGCCCAAGCCCAACCTTCACACGAAGCCTTGGTATCAACGCCTCAATCTATTAGATGGAGTGTTGTTTGCGATCATTTTCGCGTTCGCAGGTTGGCTTTATTATCGTTCCGCTGTTGGTATTAACTACCATTGGCGCTGGGAAGATGCGTTTACCCTGATTTTCATTCCGCCTTCTCAAGGCAATATTCCTTACTTTTTCCAAGGCTTGATCGCGACACTGCGCTTGAGTGTTTGGAGCATGGTGTTAGCACTCTCTTTTGGCACATTACTTGGCGTTGCTAGGCACTCTAAAATTGCTTTCTTTCGTACCCCTGCACTGATTTTTATCCAGTTGGTTCGAAATATTCCGCCGCTGGTGTTTGTCTTCATATTCTATTTTTTCGTTTCAAACCAACTGATTCCATTACTTGGTTTAGAAAGTATCTTGCGTGAACACAACGGCGATATTAACGCTGTTCAAGGTTTCCTGTTCGGCCCAGCTAACCTTTGGGAAAACTTAGCGTCTGGTGTGATTTGTATTGGTTTGCTCTCTTCAGCTTATATTGCGGAAGTGATTCGAGCGGGTTTAGAAGGTATTCCTAAAGGCCAATGGGAAGCGGCCGATTCGCTTGGCTTATCTGCATTGTCTAAGTATCGATTTGTGGTTGGCCCACAAGTATTGACTGCCATCACCCCACCATTGGCTGGCCAAGCAATCTCCTTGGTTAAAGACACGTCGATTGTGTCTCTGATTTCTATCCAAGAGATGACGTTTGTTGGTACTGAAATGGCAAACTCTTCAGGTTTGATCTTTGAGATCTGGCTCATTGTTGGCTTCGTATATTTTGCTTTGTGCTTTGCGCTTTCACGTCTTTTCAAAGTGATTGAGCAGCGCTCTAGTGCCTATCTCAACCATCAATAACACCACCAATCAAAAATACGAATTCACCAGACTATTCACGCCCTTATCAATTTCACCTGATTGGTTTAAGCTATTGACCAATCAGGATTTATCCCTTCATATTTCTTCTTAGAAACACAGCAAAATACTCGCCTAATCACTATACTTAAAGTATCGAACTGCGTTGATTCTTCTCAAGGACATCACTCAACATGGACAATCATAAAGAAAGAGCTTTTTACGCCGTTGTTGGCGCATTGGTTGGAGACGCCGCTTCAATGGGGCTGCACTGGCTGTATGACCAAGAGAGGATCTTACACGTAGCGGGTTTTGAGCCAGAATTTCGTTCACCGAATCAGTTCGATTACCAAGACAAGGGCTACTTTGCGCACCAAGGTAAAACCGCAGGCGAGCAATCGCAATATGGTGCTCAGCTATTAGCGATGGTCGATAGCTTAGTCGACAACCAAAAATACGATGAAGCGAGCTACATCAAGCACTTCCGTTTCTGGTTTGATTTTGGTGGCAGTTGGCAAGGTTACATTGATAAAGCGACTCGTATGAGCTTGCTGAACATACATAAACTAGAGCTAACAGAAGCTCCAATCACAGCCTGTGGCGCTGATGACACCCAGCTACCTGCTGTTTCAAAGCTAATTCCTTTAGTGGCGTGTACTTACACCTCTCACACCTTACCGGCAATGGTAGAGAGTGCGGTACGAGTGACCAACAACAACGACAAAGCCGTGGAATGGGCACAAGCCATCACCTTATTGGTTCAAGCGGCAATTCAAGGCAACTCTCCACTGCAATCGGTAGAAATGGTGCGACAAACTTGTAGCAAGTTCATACACGATCAAATCGACGAAGCACTGGCTGATCCTGAGCTTTCGATTACAGATGCCGCGAAGAAGTTTGGATTGCATTGTGAACTGAGTGCCGCGTTCCCCTTGCTGATTCGCATTATTGCAGGTGCTCAGAGTTATCAACAAGGCATTCGCGACAACATCTTATGTGGTGGTGACAGCTGCGGTCGTGCGATTGTAATTGGCGCGGTATTAGCGGCGTGTTTCTACGAAGGAGATGGCGAAATTCCAACCGAATGGCTAAAACAAGTCGAACTCAATGGTGGCGTGCTGTCTTTGCCTATTGAGTGATTTCCACAACAACGAACTAGAGCCTGACATAAGACAAGCACACTTCTAGGTCGGATGTCGTTCCTATAAAGTTGGAACACACTGCGATAACTCATTCTTCAGCCAAACAACAAACGGGCTTTCTGGCTCTTCATGGTTGCTATCTTGCGTGAGCAATATGTACTGGTGACCAGAAGGTACGAAGCCAAACGGCGCGATCAAGTTACCTCTTTCAAGATCGTCGGCGACAAGTGGATAAGACCCAAGCGCTATGCCTAACCCATCGACAGCCGCCTGAAAGCAAAAGTAGAAGTGTGCAAATGTTTGGTTCGCTCGAGCTTTTGACCACTCTCCACCATTAACTTTATCTATAGTGATAGCACCCCAATGACTCCAAGCATCTGGCCGTGTACTGCTGTGCAGTAATTTCACATCATCTAAGTTATCTTTTACCTGCTGCCAATAACCCGGGGAACACACAGGGCCTACCCACTCTTCAACTAGCGGTATCTGTTCGTAACGCTCGGTTAATTTAAAGTCATCTCGGCGAATCGCCATATCGAGCCCTGTCGCATTCAAGTTCACAGGCCCACCAGCAGTCGACAATCGAACATCAATTCCGGATTCGTTATAGAAATCACCGAGTCGAGGCATTAACCAACGCATGGTCAATGTGGGTTCGCATGAAACTTCCAACGCTTGATGATTCAGCTGATTAAGCTTATGGACTCCAGTCTCCAAGGCTTGGAACGCTTGCTCTGTGTAACCTTTGAGTAATTCCCCTTCTTTGGTGAGACACACATTCCTGCCCTGTTTGTAGAACAAAACTTGGGATAAGTGATTTTCCAATACCTTGATCTGCTTACTCACCGCGCCATGTGTGATATTGAGTTTATCCGCCGCTTCACTGTAACTACTCGAATGCGCTGCTACGTGGAAAATATGAAATGCTTTCAAGTGTCTCATGTGTGATTTTTTCTCACAGATAGGTGGAATTCATTTCGATTATAGGCAGCAATAAAAAACCATACAATGCTGGCTCATCAAATATAAAGAGTTGGAGTCATTATGGAGTGGTTAAGCCTAGCAGTATTGGGACTATTGATTGTTATTAGTCCAGGCGCTGATTTCGTTTTAGTTTTGAAAAACAGTGTCAATCAAGGAAGACAAGCAGGGATTTGGACTGCAATCGGTGTGAGTTTAGCGATTTGTGTTCACATCAGTTATTCAATGCTTGGGATCAGTTACTTAATCTCACAGAATGAGCAGCTGTTTGACATGATTAGATACGCAGGTGCAGCCTACCTTATTTATCTAGGACTAAAAGGTATCTTGAGTGCAGACAACAAGCTTGCACCTATCGAAGATACAAAGCAAAGCACCAGTGTTTGGCGCTATTTAGCCCAAGGCTTTTTATGTAACGTGCTCAACCCAAAAACCATGTTGTTCTTTTTGAGCATCTTCAGCCAAGTCATCTCACCTGATGCAGAAAACCAGCATGTCGCACTCGGCTATGGGCTTAACATGATCGTTCTTCACGGCTTGTGGTTTGGGATTGTCGCTATGCTGTTTACTTCGAGTACATTGCAAAAGCATCTATTGAGAGCAAAGAAAAGGCTTAATCAAGCGTGTGGATTTGGCTTAGTGACGTTCGGAGCACTGTTGGCAATTAAATCGTAAACAAGCGAGTCAGAAATAGAATGCGATTCAAACGACTGAATCGCATCTAACTGGGTCTTGGTAAAACTCTAAACAAGATTCATCGGTCTAATATCGGAACTATCAGGGAAGATAGCGTTGAGTTGTTTCACTTCTATCGATAAATGTCGGTTGAGCACACCCTTGATAACCGAACGCATATCAGTCGTTGGACTAAGGTCTCGGCCTTCATATAGCTGGCTTTGGCTCAAGCCCGGCCAATTGGTAATAACCTTACCACCCGCTCCTTTCAACGATGGCAGCGCACCACCCGCAACAAACATGACGTTGCCAGTGCCGTGGTCGGTGCCTTTGGTGCCGTTTTCTTTTGCTGTTCGACCAAATTCACTGGCCGCGATGATCACTGTCTTCTGCCAACGATCACCTAGTGAAGCTTTGAGAGCCGCTAACCCAACATCCAAAGTTTTAAGCTGATTACTCAACCGTCCATTTACGTTGCCTTGATTGGCGTGAGTGTCCCACCCACCGAGTTCTAACGCTGCGATGTTTGGTCCGTTATCAGCCGACAATATGTCGCCTGTTTTACCCATCAATGATTTAAACTGTTTGCCGACACCTTGATCGCCCACCAGTTGATCTATCTTCATGACACTTTCAAAGTTTGAAGACAGCATTTGGTCACTTTGAAACAACTCTTCCAGCAGTTCCGTTTGTTTATCACGTGTTTTTAAGCGGTTTGGGTACCAACTTGCAACGGTCGATTCGCCCTGCATGATGAGTGGTAAGCCCGAATCAATCGCTATTCCATCGTATTTTTCTGAGCTCAACGTGAGTAAACGGTTAATCCACCCTACGGTGTTAAACGGGTCGGAAGTGCCATTCTCCAATATCTTCTGTCCATCAAAATGTGAGCGCTCGCGATAAGCGGTTGAACAAGCGTGTACAAAGCTGAGTTCGTTACTCTCATACCATTGATGGCATTGCTTTAGGGATGGGTGAAGCCCAAAGAAATCATCCAACTTCACTAGCTGTTCAGGTTTTAATCCGATGTTGGGTCTCAAATTAGAGTAATCCGGATCGGCATGCGGCACTACAACATTTAAACCATCCATCGCGCCACGCAGTGATACCCAAATGAAGATATTGTCTGAACCTGTTTTGGCAAAGCTTGGAAATGGCAGCATCGCACTGACGCCAACAGCCGCCGCAATACCCATGAACTGGCGGCGGTTAATACTATGTGGCGCTTTATTCTGAGAACAATCTGACTTTTTCATACCCACTCCTAACGATATTGAAACTGCGGACTTAGCCACAACAGGGAAAGTTGCATTGCAGCGCTGTCGGCTTTGTTCAATACAATTTGGGTGTGTTCATCAATAGCATCGCCATATAAACCCGCGATCACTTTATCCACTACCGCTTTCGGCTTAACTCCTGACGCTTTAGCCGATTTTATTGCAGCAGACGCAAGCCTATTCGCAACTTGCATACGTTGAGTCAACGCCGAAGGGCTATTGTAGTCTCTGTCTTGATCCGACCAGCCTGCAGGTGAACCCGGTTTAAAAGGAGGCTGCCCTAAATTGTTGAGTGCATTGAATGCCTGTTTCTCGTTTAAAGAAATATCGGCACTACGAAGAACGGCAAACAGCCACTCCTTCGGCGGTCTAAAACGATTAGGGTTAGGTTTACTCGCCTCAGCACTGTTCAATAACAAGCGATAAACAGGCAGTAAATTCCCCTCGCCTCTCAGATATTCAGCAACCATTTGCTCTGAGAGTTCTTTAGGTATGTCGCCAATGAAATGCTGGCACAGCTTACCAACCAAGTACGCAGCAGTGTCTTTGTGGGTCGCTAAGGTTTTTAAACACGACTCTCCTTGCGAGACGCCGGATTGAGAATAAGCCTTTCCAAGCAGTGTGATACTTCCTGGCTCATGCAGGTTATTAGCAAATCGAAACCCAGCATCAGGAGATTTGAATTTAATGCCCCAGCCTGAAATCGCTTTTGCTAAGGCAATGACGTCTTGCTGAGTGTAAGAACCGTCAACGCCAAGAGTGTGGAGTTCTAAGATCTCACGAGCGAGGTTCTCATTGAGCCCCTTATTACGGCGCTTTCCGACTTTTGAATTGGGACCAATCGAGAGTTGATTGTCGAGATACAGAAGCATCGCAGGATGTTTAGAAGAAGCCATCAGCATCTCGCCAAAGTTACCATTCCAATGCTGGCGAACCACATCGTTTTCAATGCTGGCGGCCAAGGGCATCAGTTTTCGATTATCGACCGAGATGGCGAAGTGATTGCTCCAAAACTGAATGATGCGCTCTTGAAAACCATAAGGAGTTTCAACACTTTGTAGGTGGCGAGCTTGAGCTTGTTGTCGATACTGCGTTCGAAGAAAAGACTGCGCTTCTTTCTTCGTGGCTTGCATCTGTTGTTCGTCACCCTTGGCCTTCATTCGTTGTACACGATTCTCTCCTACTTTAATCAGAGTAGATTCAGTACTCGGTAAGTCTTGTATAGCTTGGTGAACGAATGGCTTTTTATCCAACTGTTCTACAGGAGAATAATAGGTTGTTTGACCTAGTTTTGGCCCAAAGCCAAACCTTTGTTCACCCACGATTTTTGAAGTCGGGTAATAATTCATTGCACACTCCCTTACGCTCGATCTTTTCTAAGTGTAATCGCTTAGTCATCAAGCATAGGGAGCTTTACAAGGTTTTACGTTAGATAAGTGTCAGATGCCTATCAAGTTACCGACACGGTGTGATCATTTTGAATGAGTGTCTATTTACGCCACATATAGACAAACTGCTCGTTCTGAGAGGTGATTTCAAAGCCAAACCTCAAGTACAACTCCCCAACTCGATTACCTTTTAGGTAACAAAGTTCGACGGGTTTATTGAGGCTGTCAGCCTTAGTTAAGCAATCTTTCAGTACTTGGCTACCAATGCCCTTACCATGATATTCAGGCAGCAAGAAAAATCGGCAAAAGTAGAAGTGGTCACCTTTATCTTGCAGCAACACACTGCCAATCGCTTTGCCCTGATACTCAATGATTTCAGGCCTTTCCTCTGCCCACTCTTCGGCGTGTATGTCTCGTTGAATTTGGTCATCCCAGCCAAAAACAGCCTTGATTGGCTCATATTCAGCCGCCTTTTTTAGCTCGAACAGAAATTCATAATCTGATGACTGAGCAGCTCTTGTTGAATGCGAAAGAGCAGCTTTAACCATGTCCATATGATGTTGATTCCTGTTACTTTTCTACCGGGTTTAGTTATCAAGCTTAAGATAAGTGCATGGTGTATTCTTGATGTCCTGTGTGCTCATCAGTTTGTTCGCTCACAATAGAGAAACCTTGAGACAAGTAGAACTCAATGGTCGCTTGGTTCTCTTTATACACATTCAAAGACAGATTCGGGCATTCAAGCTTCGCGTGTTGGATAAGTTGCTTACCAACACCACAGCCTTGATGCTGTGGGCTCACAAATATCGCCGCTAAGATACCTTCATAAAGCGAATAAAAGCCACAAACCTCACCGTCTACTTGATACACGTAAGTTATTGATGCAGGAATGTATATGTCGCGCATATTACCTACTTGAGACTCCCAGAACTCAGGAGCCACAAAGTCATGCGCCTTGATCGAGGCGGTTAACCAAATATCTAAAACGACCTCAATATCAGCTGGGTTGTACTCTCTAATCATCTTAATTCTCTAAAATTATTGCGTTTTAATATGCGAATCAGTATGTCGAGAAGCGACTTAAACTTATTGAAGATTTACGACAATTATTTGAAACAATGGTTACTGCTTCTTAACGTACTCCGCCGTAACCAGCATTTCACCGCCACCATCCAGCTTGCAATCTAGTTGGTGATCTTTGCCTTCATTGATGCGTCGAATCACAGCTTTAGTACCAATTTTCAATACGCTAGAACTGCCTTTAATTTTTAGATCTTTAATGAAGGTAACTTTATCGCCACTTTCCAATACAACGCCATTCACGTCCTTAACACGCGCGGCTTCTCTTTCTAAACGCTCTTCTTCTGGGTTCCATTCGTAGGCGCACTCAGGGCAGATTAGGTTGTTTTGGTCTGGGTAAACATATTCAGATTGGCATTGCGGGCAAGGAGGTAGAGACATACGTTAATACTTAATTTAAATAGAATTTGTTCCATTTTAATGGCTCTTGTCAGGCTTAGCGAGCATAAATCTAACAAGTTTTACGGAGAGCTAATTGTCTTCAAAAAAGAGCAGCACCTAAAACGAACAAACACAGCCGCTAAGCTGTGTTTGTTTAAAGGTTTGAAAAGCGGAACGGCTTAACGTTCGACTTTTGGTGAGTAAATCGAGTAAGCGGTAATTTGCCCTGCCACGATTGCCGAGAACATGAATAACGCCGATAAACCAATACTCGGGATAGGCAAAATCGATTGTTCAAACACCGACTGGCTGGCACTCACTAATACTCGGCTACCCGGAACCAAGATGATGATCCCTTGCACGATATAAATAGAACCCGTGAGCTCCATCTTCTTGGCAATCCAAGTTCCGTACAAAGTAATAAGAACCGTCGTCACCCAAGTGCCGACAACCCAACCACTATCAAAACCTAGATAGAATGGGCCCCACATACCGAGAACGGCAACTGGCAAACCAAGTAAGATGTCTTTAGGGCGAGCATTGAACATCACACCGATAGACACAGAGATCAGCACCAAGCCAGATATGTGCATCCACATCGGTACCGCGTTGGTATAGTCGATGGAGACCGCTTGTCCCCATATCGCTTCACCGATGTTGAGCCCCATGATAATCCCGACAAACAGCTTAATCAGGGTTAAGGCGCTCTGCCCTAGCAAGCTGGTACCAGAAACCAAGTCATTAAACGCCAAACATTCTAATGCGTTAGCTATGGATAACCCGGGGACAAACAAGACAATCGAGGCGATACACAACGCCCACACCGGAATCGGCAACCCTGTGCTCGCCAGAAACGCCACGAAGATACCGGTTAGCAGTGCCGAGATGAATTCAACTGCGATAGCGCGACGTGAATGAAGGACTTGCTGACAGACCCAAACCATCAAACCCAATAACGCAGAAAAACCCACCGCTTCCAACGTACTGCCCACCAGCATCAAATACGCAGGCGGAATCCCCATATTGGCTAGTGCAGTCACAAATTTAGAGTAACCGACAGGCTCTGGTACAGGCTCACTGCTCGGTTGGTTAATACGAATGATGGTATTAGCCAACAAACTCAGGTTAATTGAAGCAGGCTTTAGACGCTTAAGAATCACAGCGTTGTTATCGTCTGGAAACTGATAATTGATCGCGGTTGGCGTTGCTTGGATCATCACATCCACACCATGCTTTTTAGCATAATATTGTGTATATTTTTCAAGCTTATACGGAGCACAACCACTGCGGTGAAGAGTGTCACCAATTTCAACAATTTTGTTAATTCGGAACTGAGAAGGCATGGGTATTTTAGGGGAGACAAAATGTGCGGCAAATGTACCAAACGATAGACGGATTGACGAGACTTTTGCGTAAATTATCAACTCAACTCGTTACTTTTTTCTTCGAACGCTTAAAGGTGCGTATAACTCTACTCATTTGGGATTAGTTTCCTGAATACTTCGACTGGTTGGTAAGTTAAATTTATGCATCCATATTGTTATTAATGGACGCCAAAACACGATTAAAAATCAGTTTATGTTAACACTCCAAATTCCTTAATTTGTATGGGTTTTATGACAAGCTAACACCAACAAACTGGTTTATAAATCAAACCGAATTTGTCACAGAAATAGCGGGGGATTTTCCATTGTTTCTCGCCCTCCGTTTAACGAGAGTTTAGTCACATTTTATTCACTCTGAAAACGCCGAACATGATTGAAAAACTAGCGGTGTGGTGGTTATGCGAGCACTTAGAATAAAAATGAAAGAAAAAGGTTTCGTTTTCAGTTAGATGTGGCATTATCACTCTCGTTAAGACGATGTGCGTACATCGTATAATGGCTATTACCTCAGCCTTCCAAGCTGATGATGCGGGTTCGATTCCCGCTGTACGCTCCAGTCTTCTTGATGCCTCAGTCTTACTCATAAGACAGTGTGCGTGCATCGTATAATGGCTATTACCTCAGCCTTCCAAGCTGATGATGCGGGTTCGATTCCCGCTGCACGCTCCAACTTCTCCTTAAGCTTCATTACGCACTTTCTTCCAGCGACACGCTATTCAAAAACTTTCTCCGTTAGTTAAATCCATAGTCATTAAATCTATACTGATTAAACTTATTTTGTTTAAGCTTAGATTGACCAACCAAAGCTATTAACTCCTTAATTCGCTTCGTATTTCTGACACCTATCCAAATCACACATTGCAGTTCAGCTTTTAATGATTTTCAAAATTGTTCCAATTTAATAATCTTGGTCAATATCTGCAAAAATCATTGTGTTAATGTGCGCGCATTAGCAACAACCCATAAATAATAAAAAATGTTTAAAAGCAATGAGTTAACAATTAGCATCAAAGCAATTAATGTCGCGCTAGCAAAAGTTGAAAATGCCAATAAAATTCAGCTAGATACATTGAAAGGTTATGTGAACAGCGAGCCTGAACAGGCTGTACTGGCTTTTCGATCGCTGAATGAAGCAGAGTCAATCGATGACAAGTTTAAAAAGATCATGGCAGAGCTACCGCATCTGAGCGGCGAAGCACACCATCTGCTTGAAACTTCTATCTTGCTACAGTGACTATAAATAAAGATAAGCCTCAGCGAATCCCTCACAGCAAAGCGCTTTAGGTATAAGTTAAGACTTATCTTTAATTTTCTAGCCCTCATTGAATTTCTAATTCAACAAAGCGCTATTGATTAACGTCTAAAGCGTTAACGACTTCACCATACCCGCTTCAGCGTGACCAGGGATATTGCACGCTAACTCTACGTTATTATCACCATGGAAATGCCACAGCAATTGCTTCGCTTTACCCGGCTTAACTGTAACTGTGCTACCCGAGTCATGGGCGTGATTACCCGTGTTTTTCATCATTTCACGATGCTCTAGCTGCTCTGAGGCAGAACCAATCGAGAATTCGTGATCAATCTTGCCTGTATTCATCACAACAAACTGCACTACGTCATTTGGCTCTATATCGACCTTGTTTTTAAATGTGATTTTCATATCATCACTTAGCAGCACATGAACCACTTTATCGGGCTTCGCGCCTTGAGCTGGCATCCCAACTTCTGACATACCTTCCATGTCCATCATTCCATCCATATTCATCATCTTTGAATGGTCCATCTTTCCACTCGTCATCATACTGTGATCCATTTTTGAATGGTCCATTGCAGCAAACGCGGTTGCTGTAGTCAGTGTTAGAGCGATAGCAATTAGTGTCTTTTTCATCGTCGTTCCTTAGATTAATTCAGTTATTTATTTGTTAGTTTCACATGTTCATATGGTGCGCCCTTACCTACTCCTGTCTCGCAAGTAAGGGCTTTATAGTCAGTGCGTTATTTACTTGTCTCGTTTTGGCTCTGAGTAATCTCTCGCTGTTTCCAGAGCTTAAAGATTGCAGGCAAAACCAGTAGGGTAAGCAACAGTGCCGACGCCATTCCGCCTATCATCGGCGCGGCAATTCGCTGCATCACTTCAGAGCCCGTTCCCTCGCCATACATAATTGGAATGAGGCCAATGATCACCGTAAGTACTGTCATCATCACTGGGCGAACACGCAGTCCTGCACCCTCACGAATCGCATCCGTTAAGTCTTCACTCTGAAGTGCTTGCTGGTTCTGCTCCGCATCCAATTTTTTGTAGTGCCATGCTTGGTTTAGGTAGACCAACATGATCACACCTATCTCAACAGCTACCCCGGCAAGCGCGATAAAGCCCACACCCACCGCAATGGAGAAGTTATAATTGAGGACATGCATCAGCCATAGGCCGCCAACCATCGCGAGTGGCAATGTCAGCATGATCATCATCACTTCACCGACACGGCGGAAGCTCAAATACAGCAGCAACATAATGATGGCAATGGTGATAGGCACGACCACACTTAAGCGATCTTTGGCGCGTTCCATGTACTCGTATTGACCAGACCAAGCCAGTGAGTAACCCGCAGGCAAAACAATTTGATCTGTAACGACTTTTTGTGCCTCTGCCACATAAGAACCAAGGTCACGCCCTTCGATATCCACGAACACCCAACCATTAGGACGCGCATTCTCTGTTTTGATCATCGGAGGGCCATCTTCATATCGAATATCCGCGACATCAGAAAGCGCGATACGAGCACCGTTTGGTGTCACTAACGGTAGGTTCTGTAACTTAACGACAGAATCACGATAGCTTTGTGGATAACGGACATTGATCGGGTAACGCTCTAGTCCCTCAACGGTTTCACCCACGTTCATGCCACCAACCGCAGTCGAGATAACCTGTTGCACTTCTTTAATGCTCAAGCCATATCGCGCAGCAGAGCGGCGTTTAATGTCTATCGTGACGTAACGACCGCCCGCAACACGCTCGGCGTAGACAGAAGCCGTACCGCTAACACCATTTAAGATAGGTTCCAGCTGAGAGCCAATGTCCTCTATAACACTCAGATCTGGCCCTGCTATTTTGATTCCGATTGGCGTTTTGATACCGGTCGCTAACATGTCGATACGAGTTTTGATTGGCATAACCCACGCATTGGTTAAACCTGGGAACTGAATCAGATCATCAAACTCTTTACGCAGAGACTCCGTAGTGACACCGTCACGCCACTCATCTCGCGGTTTAAGCTGAATCACGGTTTCAATCATGGTTAACGGTGCAGGATCGGTTGCTGTCTCTGCTCGACCAATTTTGCCCCACGTGGTTTCGACTTCTGGAATGGTTTTAATGAGCTTGTTGGTTTGTTGCAACAACTCACGAGCCTTACCTATTGAGATGCCCGGATACGTGGTTGGCATGTACATCAAATCCCCTTCGTCCAAAGGAGGGATGAACTCGCTACCAAGCTTACTGGTTGGGTAATAAGCAGACGCCATTAAGCCAAGTGCGATAACAATCATCACCTTGGGATATTTTAGGCTGAGGTTCAGAAGCGGTTTGTACATCGCCACTAGGCTACGGTTTACTGGGTTTTTGTGTTCAGGTAGCACGTTGCCGCGAATGAAGTAACCCATTAGCACAGGCACAAGCGTGATTGCCAAACCCGCCGCTGCCGCCATCGCATACGTCTTGGTAAACGCGAGTGGCGAGAACATCTTGCCCTCTTGGCCTTCTAACGCGAACACAGGCACAAAGCTCAAGGTAATGATAATCAGAGAGAAGAACAGCGGTGCGCCAACTTCTTCTGCTGCCTTACCAATCACCTGCCAACGGTTTTTGTCAGTGAGCGTAGTCCGTTCAATGTGTTTATGAACGTTCTCGATCATCACGATGGCACCATCCACCATGGCGCCAATCGCAATCGCTATTCCGCCAAGAGACATGATGTTGGCGTTAATACCCTGCCAATGCATCACGATAAAAGCACCTAAAATACCAACAGGCAGACTTAGCGCGATAACCAGTGATGAGCGGATATGGAACAAGAACAGCGCACACACCACGGCGACCACGATGAACTCTTCAGCCAGCTTCTTCCAAAGGTTTTCAACGGCTGAATCAATCAAAGTCGAACGGTCATAAGTTGCGACAATCTCGACACCATCCGGTAAGCCAGCTTTCAGTTCAGCAAGCTTGGTTTTAACCGAGTCGATCACTTCACTGGCATTTTCACCAAAGCGCATCACGATAACGCCGCCAACCGCTTCGCCCTCACCGTTGAGTTCCGAGATACCACGACGCATTTGCGGTCCAAGGTTAATGTCAGCAATATCACCCAGTAACAACGGTGTGCCTTTGTCTGTTACTTTTAATGACAGAGATTGAATGTCTTCAATACTCGTCAGGTAACCCGTGGTGCGAACCATGTGTTCCGCTTCAGCAATCTCAACCACTGAGGCACCGGTTTCTTGATTACCATCTTGAATTGCCTTGTTGACTTGCTGAAGCGTTAGGTCATATGCACGTAACTTGGCCGGATCAATCTGTACTTGATACTGCTTCACCATGCCGCCAACGGTCGCCACTTCAGACACGCCTTCTACGGTTTGCAATTCATACTTCAAGAACCAATCTTGCAAACTACGAAGTTCCGCTAAGTCGTGCTGACCTGTTTTATCTTGCAACACGTAGCTGTAAACCCAGCCCACACCAGTTGCATCGGGTCCTAGTGTTGGCTTGGCACTCGATGGCAAGTTAGGTGCAACTTGGCTTAAGTACTCCAACACTCGTGAACGCGCCCAGTACATATCGGTATCGTCATTGAAGATGATATAGACATAGGAATCACCAAAGAACGAGTAGCCACGAACTGTTTCAGCACCCGGTACAGCTAACATGGCGGTGGTCAATGGATAGGTCACCTGATCCTCGACCACTTGTGGGGCTTGCCCCGGATAACTGGTTTTGATGATCACCTGAACATCTGACAAATCAGGAATGGCATCGACAGGTGTATTTTTAACGCTGTATAAGCCGCCAAATACGATGGCTACAGTAGCAACCAACACTAAGAAGCGGTTGCTAATAGACCAGCGAATGATTGCATTGATCATAGTTCGCCCTCACCCGTGCTATTCGTCGGTTCGAGAGATTTGAGCACATAATCAGAACCTTGCTTCGCCACTAGAAACCGAATGGTTTGACCCTCGGAAAACTCAGATAAATCAAGGTCATCACTGGCTTGGAAATTCATTTCACCCGCTTTCCAATTCCACTCAGGGACTGGCTGATGTTTTACGGTGATCATGCCAAAATCTGCCATCAACATAGTGATGTCACCCGTTACCCAAACTTCGCCAGCGATCTTGTGTTTGTTCACCTTGTAATCAACAACCTCGTACTGCCCTGACTCTGATTTTCTCATCTCAAAATCAATTGCCTTACCACGTTGCACGTCACTCATGTCTAAACCTTCCGCAAAGGTGAAGTTCATCACCATGCCCGGCCAATCCCACTCTGGAACGGGCTGATGGTTAATTGTCACCATACGACTGCCTTGCATAACATCGGAAATTTCACCGTTTGCCCACACGGTTTCAGCTTGTTCCTCAACACCATTAATGCGTGACAGATCCGCTGATTGGCTCGATTCAGAGTCCAACATAAAGTGTGCAGAAGTGACAATGTTCTCACCTTGCTCTAGCCCTTGAAGCACCTCTATTTTTTCGCCAGCTTCACGACCAACCTCAATACGAGCAGAGCGATACTTGCCAGAACCTTCTGACATCACCACTCGAGTCATACCACCGGAGTGAATCACCGAAGATCTTGGGATAGTAAGAACCGCTTCATCACTAATGGGTTTCAGCGCAATATTTGCAAACATATTTGGCTTAAGCTCGCCATGGGGATTGGAGAACTTCAAACGAACGCGCAAGGTTCGAGTTTTCGGGTCCAGAATTGGGTAGACATAATCGACGTTGCCCTGCCACTCCTTACCGGGAATCGCATCCAGTGTCATTTCGGCATTGCTGCCTGATGAGATCCAGTGTGCTTGGCGCTCAAACACCTCAGCATCAACCCATACCTCGCCTAATGGGCCAGCACTGATCACCGCTTGTGCAGGTGAAAGATAACCACCTTCTCGAATATTCAGGCTAGCGATGACACCATCCGCAGGCGCTTTGATTTCGATGGTTTGCGAGGCTTTCCCTTTACGAGCGATGGATCGTATCTGCGCTTTATCTACACCTAGGGTGACCAAGCGTTCAGTCGAGCCCTTGATCAAACCTTTACGACCCGTTTTATAAGCACTGATCAACTCTTCTTGTGCTTTAACAAGCTCTGGAGAATAGAGTGTGAAAAGTACATCACCTTTGTTTACCTTCTCACCCACTGCGTTGATGTAGAGCTTCTCAACCCAACCAGCTGCTCTTACGTTAGTTTGCCACAATGTACTTTCATCGAACGCCACATAACCCACGGTTTCAATGCGCGGTGATAGCGCTTCGAACTTAACTTTCGCTGTTTTGACACCCAGATTATTTTCTACCGACGAATCAATGAACACGGTTCCGGGCTTATCTTTGGCTCCGCCGTTCACATCGTCTGCATACACAGGGATAAGGTCCATCCCCATTGGCGATTGACCTGGCTTATCACGCTGATAATTTGGATCCATCGGAGCTACCCAATACAAAGGCTCATCGCTGGCCTGTTCACTTACATCTGCGCCTGTACTCGTTGCCATTGCTGACATGTTATGTGTTGGATTAATTAGAAAATGGTTCACACCAAAACCCAATGCACCACCGACCAATAAAGCGATTGTTGCTACTTTTACTGTACTCATTGTCTATTCCCTTATTGATTGGCTGTGTGTTTAGTTGCGCTTGAGCTGAGTTGTGGTTGGTTTACTTGGTATTCAAAGCCACTGACTAACGCCGCCAGTTTGCTGTTAACGATGTTGAGGTCGGTGATCAAACGTTGTTGCTCTAACTGAAGCGCCAGCTCATCGGTCGTTGCTGAAATGACGTCGTTAAACTGGGCGGTATTGTTTTGATAGCCCCTCTCAACCGCGCTGATTCGGGCTGCGGTTTGAGGAAGCAAGGACGTTTGATAGCGATCTAATCGCTGGATCAGATTTGATCTGTCCACCAGCAATGCGTTCACTTGCGCGTTCATTTGGGAAAGTAAGGTGTCTTTTTGAGATTTAGCCGCACCAACTTGATACTGAGCAGCCGATAAGTTCTTATCTTGTCGATTCCCCGTAAACAGCGGGATGTCGACAGTCAGATAGGCACTCACCAGATCAGAAGCAGGTTCACCTGCCATGTTATTGGCTTGACGGTGTGCATACATCACTTCCACCCCAAACTGCGGGGTATAAGCTTGCTCGGCTAACTCAACCTGAGTTTGATTGGAGGAAATACTGACATCGGAGATCTTAATCAAAGGATGGTCAGTCAGTAGCTTGTAGTGCTTGGTTGAATCGATATTGGTCGCTAATTTGCTTTCCAACAACGACCAATCGATTTGGTTAGTTGCATTCAGTGTGCCCAGAGAATCAAGAGCCTGAGATCCTAGCCAATCAGAACCCAACCATTCAGAAAGCTGAGAGATTAAACGACGCTGAATTTGCTGATTAGCTTGTAGCTTTTCATCAAGTTTACTGACTTGAAGCTGAGCATTAAGCAGATCTTGCGCTTCGCTTTTACCAATCGAGTAATTGGTTTGTACATAGTTTTCAAGCTCAACCAACAAACGACGATTTTGACGAATCACCGACTCAGCCTTTTGCTGATAACCTAACTCAAGCCAAAGCTGCGTCATGCTATTCGCAACCGTCAATTCTCTTGCTTGCACCTGCAAAGCTAAAGCATCAGCCTGCTGGCCTGCCTTTTTCTGTTGGAGGTTAAGCGTATCGCCACGCTCAAACTGCTGCATCAACCCTACCGATATATTGGTCATCGGGTCTTCGTCGAATTGAAAACTATCGACAGGCAAACCGCCAAATCCAACTTTTAATTTAGGATCCATTAAGGTCGAGCTGGCAATGCCCGTTTCTCGCATCGCTTGAGACTGAGCAAAGTACTGTTTGCGATTTCCATCTTCGCTTAAAGCAATCTCAATCAGTGTATTGAGTTGCTGCGTCGAGCTTGCTTGGTCATGTGCTGAAATGTGTTGAGCATTTGAAGCTGACGCCGTGGTAGCCGCGAGCGTAGCACTTGAAAACAAGGCCATAGGCAAGGTAGCAGCAACCACTAAGCTCGTGTTCATGACAAACACAGAGGTTGTTGGTTTCATATTCACAATGAATGTCCATATCTAACGCTAATTAGCGCATAAAAAAGAATGGCTTATCAGATTTATCTAACTGATAGAGCTGTATTTTTAGATATAGATTTATGCGGAAGGTGGGCGTAGCAAAGATTGTGCACGTGCGACTTTCTGCCCAATAATGACAGATTGAAAACGAGCTAAAGAAGAGACAAATGGATTCGCGACTTGAACAGCCTGAATTGGATAGGGACTTGCAGAACACATTGAGGCACAGCAATCGACACTCGAACAATGGTTACCCATCATCGAGCTACCGTCTTCGCTCATTGAAGACATATCGCATTGAGCCATCAAAGCATGGGCACTCATGTTAGAGTCTTCAGCGTGTACTTCTTCACTCATCACATGACACCCCGCCATTGAATCATTAACCGAAGTATCGCTGTGGTAACAAGCCGACTTGCTCGACCCCATTTCCATCATCATTACTTCAGTCATCAAGGCTGAGGAGCTTGAGGCATAGCTAGACATCAACATCGCAATGATGCTGAAAACAATAATCCAAGTTTTTCGGAATGTGTTTGTCATAGCTTACCTTTGAATTTACACCGCAACTATAAACGTTACCCTTAGGGTAAGGTCAATGCCATTGTGCCGATATTTGCCTGACCGTTGAAAAAGTATTCATCCTCTCTTTCATCAAAATGAGATAATTCTTCGACTTTGCAGTTTTTTCTTTAAAAATTATCCAATTAGCTAGCGAAACCTCTATCTGTGTATTTTACTTAAGATAGTGCAACCACGATTCACGGATGATAAAAATGGCTAACAAAAAAAACGTCGAAGCAAACAAGAAAAATACAGAAATCAAAAATAAGAAAAGTAACAAGCTAGAACAAAAGAAACCAACACAAAAAAAGAAGCGCAGACTGCATTCACATCTAAAAGTGAATATCCCACTTTTTCAGTCACTCATGATGATTTTGCCATCATTGGCTAAACACGCTGCTGCGGAAAGTATAGACAATTCCAGCGACGCTGCAGATCAAGTAACCGCAAATAACGTGACCGAAAAAGATGTCACCGATGACCATAGCAAGGCGGACTCATCAGCGGTTGCTCTCCAAGAAGCTCAGACGAGTGACAGCGACGTAAACTCCACCTTAAGTGCAAGTCATGCCGCCCATGGTTCGAGCTCTCACTTGGTTCCTTCTCATCATTTGTCGACGCTTTCTCACCCGCAAGTCCATTACATTCCTTCGGTATCGATGCCGACTATCTCCTCAGGGAGTAACGGTCAGCCGACTCATTCGAATGCGCCTACGACGCCCGCTTTACCCGTCACCTTTATGCCAGAAGTCATAAAAGGTACGTACGGAGAGCTTCATGTTGATGCAAATGGTCAATACACATTCGTATTGAATCCAAGTTCTCCTCAATACATCCTGTTAAACCAGCACCAACCAGGTACTGATCATTTTGCGTTACATCTATCTAATGGCTCGAGCATCATTGTTCAGATACCGGTAACAGGTAAGCAAGACACGCCAAATATTTCTGGAGACTTAACAGGTGTGGTAACAGAAGATCACAATATTGATTCACAAGGCTTGTTACATGCGAACGGCAAAATCGATGTCATAGACCCTGACCAAAATGAAAGTTCGGTTACGCCGGAAGTTATCTCAGGTAAATATGGTTCATTAACTATCGATGCTGATGGACATTGGCAGTATCAAGTTGATAACTCGCTCTCTAATGTTCAAGCTTTAACCGCAGCCACTTCACTGCATGAAAGTTTCACGATTCACACCAAAGACGGCACGCCTCAAACCATCGATATGACAATAGGTGGCAACGATGACAATGCTGTTATCACGGGTGTGGATGCTGGCACGTTAACTGAAGATTTAACGACACAAGTTCAAGGGCAACTTTCAGTAACGGACCCAGATCTTGGAGAAGATCATTTTCAGGCATCACAAGTAACTAGCAATTTCGGTACGCTCAGCATCACCAAAGACGGTGCATGGACATACGATTTAGATAACAATAACCCTGTAGTTCAAGGACTTGGCCAAGGTTCAACTGCGACAGACATCGTCACTGTTCACTCAGTTGATGGTACAGCGCATCGAGTTATGGTCACGATTAATGGCACCAACGACAATGCGGTAATCACGAGTAGTACAGCAAATTCACCAAGTTCGTTTTTCGCTATCGGGAAAAGTAATGGCTCAAGCCAAGTTACTGAAGATAAAGACCTAACGGTTTCGGGCCAACTCAACATCACCGATATCGACTCAAAAGAGGCGCATTTTTCTAATTCCGACCTCAAGGGGACACTGGGTACTTTACACCTTAAAGACAATGGCGATTGGACCTATGACCTAGATAATAAAAAACCACAAGTTCAAGCTCTTGGTCAAGGTTCTGCGACAACAGACATCATAACCATCCACTCCGCCGACGGCACTCCTCATCAAATTACAATTACCGTTATCGGCACCAATGATAAAGCCGTGATAAGCGGAACAAGTGCTGGAGTGGTAACCGAAGAGTCCCAACTTCAGGCCTCGGGCACACTTGCGGTAACGGATGTGGATACCGGTGAAGCGCACTTCGCTACTTCATCCACAGGAAGTACCGATATTGCAGGCTCGTTTGGTACGCTTCATCTGACTGATACTGGCTCTTGGACGTACGATCTTGATAATACAAATCCTAACGTTCAAGCATTGGGCAAAGGAGCAACCGCTACCGACACCATCACCGTTCATTCTGCTGACGGTACACCGCATCAAGTGACTATCACAGTAAAAGGCACTAATGACGCCGCTACTGTCAGCAGTGCGACCGTTGCCATCGATGAAACCGACAAAGCGATAACCACATCAGGCACGCTAACCAGTACCGACGTGGATAATCCAGACAATGCGTTCACGCCGGATTCGATTACTGGCACCAACGGTGATCTCACCATTGATACCACTGGCCACTGGGTATTCACCGCCAACAGCGCATTCAATCAATTAAACGTTGGCGATAAAGTCGAAGAGACGTTCACCATCAATTCGGTCGATGGCACACCATCCACCATCAAAATTACGATTAATGGCACCAATGATAAAGCGACGGTAAGCAGTGCGACCGTTGCCATCGATGAAACTGACAAAGCGGTAACCACGTCAGGCACCCTAACCAGTATCGACGTCGATAATCCAGATAACACATTCACACCGGATTCGATTACTGGCACTAACGGTGACCTGACTATTGATGCTAGTGGACATTGGGTGTTCACCGCGAACAGTGCGTTTAATCAATTGAACGTTGGCGATAAGGTTGAGGAAACCTTTACCGTAAATTCTGTTGATGGCACACCGTCGACCATCAAAGTGACGATTAATGGCAACAACGATAAAGCGACGGTCAGTACCGCAACGGTCAGTGTGGATGAAACTGACAAAGCAGTAACGACTTCAGGAACATTGACCAGTACCGACGTGGATAATCAAGATAATGCGTTTACACCGGATTCGATTACTGGCACCAATGGTGACCTGACTATTGATGCTAATGGTCATTGGGCGTTCACCGCCAACAGCGCGTTTAACCAATTAAACGTCGGCGATAAAGTCGAAGAGACCTTTACGGTATCATCAGTTGATGGCACACCGTCGACCATAAAAGTGACGATTAACGGCACTAATGACGCAGCTACTGTCAGCAGCGCGACCGTTGCCATCGATGAGACTAACAAAGCGGTAACAGCTTCAGGTACCCTCACCAGTACCGATGTAGACAACCCAGACGACACGTTTACACCGGATTCTATTTCAGGTACCAACGGTGACCTGACTATCGATGCTAATGGTCATTGGGTGTTCACCGCGAGCAGCGCGTTTAATCAGTTAAACGTCGGCGATAAAGTAGAAGAAACCTTCACGGTGTCGTCTGTTGATGGAACACCGTCCACTATCAAGGTGACAATTAACGGTACTAACGACACCGCTACTGTCAGCAGTGCGACCGTCGCCATCGATGAAACCGACAAAGCGGTAACTACCTCAGGTACGCTAACCAGTACTGACGTGGATAATCCAGATAATACCTTCACACCCGATTCCATTTCCGGTACCAACGGTGACCTGACTATTGATGCCAATGGTCATTGGTTCTTCACCGCTAACAGCGCATTTAATCAATTAAACATCGGCGATAAAGTCGAAGAAACCTTCACTGTATCGTCTGTTGATGGCACACCTTCGACCATTAAAGTCGCGATTAACGGCACTAATGACGCAGCTACTGTCAGCAGTGCGACCGTTGCTATCGATGAAACCGACAAAGCAGTAACGACTTCAGGAACATTAACCAGCAACGATGTCGATAATCCAGATAACGCATTCACACCGGATTCGATTACTGGCACCAACGGCAACCTCACCATTGGTGCTAATGGCCAATGGACATTCACCGCCAACAGTGCGTTTAATCAATTGAACGTCGGCGATAAAGTCGAAGAAACCTTTACCGTCTCTTCCGTTGATGGCACACCGTCGACCATCAAAGTGACGATTAATGGCACCAATGACCGCCCTACTATCTCAGGTACCTCAAGTGGCGCGGTGATCGAACAGGGCTTGAACACGGCAGGAAACCCCGATGCGACAGGGAGCTTAATCGCGACTGATATAGATAAGTCCGACACCGTTACGTGGGCAATCAATCAACCCCAAGGTCAATGGGGAACGCTGTCGATTGATCAGCATGGTCATTGGCACTATCAGCTAGACAATTCAACCGGCGGTGCCGCGGATAAACTCGCGGCTGGTGAACATCAGTCTGAATCATTCTGGATCACCGCTACCGATTCAACAGGAGCGACAGTCCCTCATAAAGTCGTTATCGATGTGCAAGGCAGCAACGACAAACCAATTGTCAGTGCGTGGACTCAGCTTCCTGCGGGTAAAGAGGATCAACCCGTAACCATCAAGGCTTCTGACTTGCTAACACATGCAAGCGATGTGGATAGTAGCGATGTATTGCACGTGACAAATTTGCAAGCGACACACGGTAGCCTGACTGATAATAAAGATGGCACTTATACCTTCACGCCAGATAAAGATTTCAATGGTGAGATTCGACTCACCTATGATTTGGTTGACGGCCATGGGGGCAGCGTCAGCACTCAAGCTAAGTTTG
The DNA here is from genome assembly GCF_041468865.1 of Vibrio sp. 10N.286.52.C3. Taxonomy (NCBI): domain Bacteria; kingdom Pseudomonadati; phylum Pseudomonadota; class Gammaproteobacteria; order Vibrionales; family Vibrionaceae; genus Vibrio; species Vibrio sp. 10N.286.52.C3. Next base: position 106,695 of record NZ_JBFRJM010000031.1, read on the forward strand.
ATCTTATCGCAACTCCAGATAACGCGATTATTACCGACGCACAAGCCAATGCAGACTTACGGGGAGTAACTGAAGATCGCGGCTATATAGATACCCACTACCAACTGCATTACGACGGCAGATTAAACATCCAAGACCCTGATAAGGGAGAGGCACAGTTTGATCCGAATATAGGCTCACAAACCTATCAAGGTATTGGCTACGACACCAAACTGGGTGGGCACATACTGCTCATGCGCGACGGTCACTACACCTATACCCTCGACAACCGCAATATACAGAACTTAGCGCAAGGCGAAGTTAAACACGATTCAGCCATTATACGCTCAGCAGATGGTACAACACACACGATAGAGCTAACGGTTCATGGTACCAACGATGCCCCAACCATCAATGCTCAGTCCCACTCAGTGACTGAAGGTGGAAGCGTTCTAAATGGACAAATGGTTGGCCAAGATATTGATACCGGTGCGGCCTTGACTTACAGCGCACCGCAGATTGATGGCTTGGTGGTTAATCCGGACGGCAGTTATAGCTTCGATCCTGCTCACTCTAGCTATCAATCGTTAGCATCAGGTGTCACGAAGACATTGACTGTTCCAGTAACAGTCACAGACGAGCATAATGCGAGCAGCACTCAAAACCTCTCAATAACGATTACAGGGGTTAATAATTCTGCCGTTATCGGCGGTGTCTATACTGGAGATGTTCATGAAGGGCATACCTATACAGCACCAGATGGTACAATGTCTGGTGGCTACGTCGATGATCGCTCACCAGATCATATGCATGGAAACATCGGCAAATTATGGAACGACGAAATACACACTGATGGTCACCTGAACATTGTTGATCCAGACTCCGGTGAAAGCCATGCCCAAACCGGCGTTTATTACGGCACTCATGGTCGTGTCATACTTCAGAGTAACGGAGATTGGAGCTACTACGCTTCCATAGGCCAAGACGCAACAGGTAGAAAGATTGATCACCTCGGCCAAGGTGAATCGATAACGGATACTGTCACCGTCAAATCGGCTGATGGCACCACTCACGATATTGTTGTCACCGTTCATGGCGATAACGACCGTCCGTATTGTTCTGGTGAAGTGCAACTGAACAGCGGTAAAGAAGATCTTGCTCAAACCATCACAGCAACCGAGCTAATCGCTAATACTGTTGACGTAGACGCCAACGATGCAGGTAAGCTCACTATCGCTAATTTGCATGCTGACCATGGCTCGATTCAAGACAATCACGATGGAACCTTCACCTTCACTCCAAGCCACAATTACAACGGCAGCGTCCACTTCACCTACGATGTGAAAGACGCGCATGGTGGTACAACACACACTGGCGCATCAACGACGCTCTCGGCTGTTGGCGATAAAGCCCAAATCGCTGGCGTTGATACTGGTTCAATAACCGAAAACAGCGCGGGTGTCGACATGTCACCCGACTATGCTCACTCAGGCATCGCCACACTTGGCAATACAACACTCTATGCTGATGGCAAGCTGACCATCACAGACCCCGATGTAGGCGAGTCAGGATTTGAACGCCAAGGCAGCAATGGTTACGACTATCACGGCACCTATGGCGATCTAATCTTACTCACCGATGGCACCTGGCATTACCATGCCGATGCTGGGCATCTATCAGGTATAGGTGCTAGACCCACAACGCGTGGCACTGCAATTGACCAACTTGGTGAAGGGCAAAGCTTAACCGATACGATTACAGTCCATTCAAAAGATGGTACAACACACGATATTGTCATCACCATTCACGGCAGTAACGACAGACCTTACTGTTCATCTGAAGTGGTGCTTGCAAATGGCAGTGAAGATACACGCCAAACCTTAACCACCGCGCAACTATTAGCGAATACCGTCGATGTGGATGCCAATGACGCCGGTAAACTAACCATTGAAAACCTGCATGCTGACCATGGCTCTATTCTAAACAATGCCGATGGTACGTTTACGTTTACCCCAGAAAAAGACTACAACGGCGCGGTGCACTTTAGCTATGACGTCAAAGATGCACACGGTGGTGTAACACACACCGGCGCAACCACCAACTTAGCTGCGGTTAACGACAACCCTGATGTGACGCCTTTAACCGACAGTGTCAGTGAGGGGGCCGATAATCATCACACCCTCAATCTGCTAGTAGGTGCCACAGACAAAGACGGCGACGCTTTAAGCGTCAGTCACCTTGAATATGCCATCGATGGTCAACTTCAGGCAGGGAAAATCCCCGCAGGTATCACCTTAGATACTGATGGTCATACATTAATTGTTGATGCCACTGATCCCGCATTTAACCATTTGGCCAATGGTCAGTCGCAACAAATCGCTATCACCTATCAAGTAGAAGATGGCCATGGTGGAAGTACGCAACAAACCGCCACGCTTACGATTGCCGGGACAGATGATAAAGCCACACTGGTTTCTAATGTCATTCAGCTCACTGAAACACAAGCGCTGGATAGTGAATTTAAATTCTATAGAGGCCAGCTTCAGCTAATTGACCCTGATAGTGGTGATAACACTCAGTTTGTTTTTAGCGGGAAGTATTTAGGCCAAGGGGTTGAGCCTGGTCACCTTGATGTTTGGCCTAATGGCACTTATCAATTCAGATTAGAAGCTGTTACCAATCGTCATGCGGACGATCTCATTGGTAGCCTACATGCTGGCGAGTCGATGGAGCTCCCCTACGAAATCGAAACCAATGATGGTCAAAAGCTCACCATTATGGTGAAGGTGACCGGTGAAGATAACCAAGCAAAAATTGAAGTAACGCCCTACTCCAGCCTCAATAATCATGTTTACGAAGATCACACTTCCTTTGGCAATACCACTAATCAGCTCAGCAGTGGTGGCACGTTACACGTGATTGACCCCGATCACGACCAAGCCGGTTTTATTGCACAAACCATCACCACCGCCGAAGGTGGTCGGTTCAATATCAACGCAAAGGGCCATTGGTCATACGATATTGACAATGATAAAGTCCAACATTTAGGCGCAGGGGAAAGCTTCCAGCAAACCTTTACCGTTGAATCTATTGATGGCAGTGCTAAAAAAGATATCACAGTGACCGTTCATGGCACCAATGATGCCCCAGTTGCATCAGCTGAAGTACGTTTAGCGAATGGCTTAGAAGATACCCAGATAGTCCTCACCCCAGCACAGCTACTGGCCAATTCTAGCGATGTTGACGACAACGATATTGGCAAATTATCCATTGAAAACCTACAGGCTGACCACGGTGCTATTGCATTAAATGCCGATGGCACCTTCACGTTTACCCCAGATAAAGACTATAACGGCCAAGTGCATTTTAGCTATGATGTTAAAGATGCTCACGGTGGTGTGACCCACACTGGCGCATCAACAACACTCTCGGCAGTTGGCGATGCTGCGATCTTCACCGGAGATAAAAGCGGTCAAATAACAGAAGATCGCCACGTACAAGGTGATGCCCAACATACGATATTTGTCACTGGCGTGTTGAATGTTATCGATCCTGATGCCGGTGAAGATCATTTTTACGACACTCGTAATGCCCATGCGATCAGTGATCCCTATGGCGGTCATCTGACCATTGGAAAAGCCGGTGATTGGGCTTATTCGGTTCCCAATGCCAATATTCAGCACTTAGCGGCAGGGCAAGTCGAGCAGGTTCAATATGAAGTAACGACCGCTGGTGGTGATAAACAAATTATTACCATCAATGTGCATGGCACTAATGATAAACCAACAGTTTCTGAAGTTATCGCAGGTGCACATAACATTGATGAAGATGTTGCAAATGCGACCTCTGGGCAAATTATTATCAGCGATGTTGATCATAGCGATCAACATTCTGTCAGTATTGATAGCCAACATCAGCCACAGTATGGTTCTGTTACCTATAATAGCAATACACAAACTTGGGTCTACACACTTAATAACAGCAATAGCCATGTTAATGCTTTAAATAATGGTGAACAATTGACCGATAAGTTTTCTCTATTAGTCGATGATGGACACGGGGGCATTACAACTCAAGAAGTTGAAATGCGCATTGATGGACACAGCGATGTTCCACCAATGCCAACCCTAGTTGCCCCTGCAAAAATTACCGGCAGTGCAGGCAATCAGGACCTGCATGCCTCAATCGGAATTCCTCCAATTATTCACCAAGGAACGCCTACGCCAATGACAGGCTGGGGAATATCAGATCACCACGGACACTCTCTCACTGCATTACACGGTCAATTTGGTACTTTGCATGTCAATCCTGCAACCGGAGAGTTGAGTTACGATTACCAACAAACTTCATCAGGCGTCGTTAAGACACATACAGGAGGCTCTTACGGTAGTGGTACAGACGAAACCGACTCGTTTGTTTTAACCCTAGGAGGCGATCAAAACTCACAAGTCGCGGTGCACCTACATTTGCACTCGCAATCCGTCCATGGAAACAGCGGACATCACATTGACCAAACCACACTAACTGGCATGGATTTATCGCCAATCGCTCCACCACCTCCTCCAGCACCCGGCATGAGCCAAGCGGATGAACCGGATGCCTCTTTCAGCACCCCTGATGAAGTTACTCTTAATTTTGATGAGGTGACGGCAAACCTAGAACATACAGCGATAGGCGAACACGAACAGCGTTCTGGTGCCCATGCTTACCTAGACGCTCTGGGTATTAATGCTGACTCGCCGTCTATAGATTCACCGTCACACAATGTACCAGTAGCGCATGATATCGATATCATTTTCAGTGATGCCGAGAGTGCTTATGGGGCTGAGCAAACTGACGATGGTATGAGTGATGGGCTGTCTCACCATACCGATAACCCATCTATTGATGATTCTTTACACCATCATAATGACGTTGACGGACTGCCTGACATAGACCCAAATAACTAGAACATCACCCCTTCGGTTTGTCTCGTCCTAAAATACGTTGACAGTATTTCTACTAAGCCAACAGCATCAGCTGTTGGCTTTTTTCATGCACCTCATTTGGAGTTTTCATCCTGAGACTAAGGTGCGGCCTCATATTGTTATAGGTACTTATAGACTCTTT